>NZ_AYTW01000041.1 GCF_002752635.1 Mesotoga sp. Brook.08.105.5.1 | reverse complement strand
GGAGTCTTTCCTACGGATACTTCTCTCTTAAAGATGGCTTATCTAGCAATAATAAATATAACAAAGAAATGGACAGTAAGAACCCTTGAATGGTCAAAGATCCTTACTCAACTTGTGATAAAGTATGAAAGATTAGCTAAGTACATAAGCTGATTCTTAAACCCATTACAAAAAAGGGGTTTACACAAAAAAAGAGACAGAACCTCTCGTGAGCGCAGCGAACGTCTCGACATTGCTCTTTCTCGATCGGATGGTCTTAGCGGTGAACGGGTACTTGTGCTTGGACGGCTGACGGAGGACCGCTCTTCCAGCGTACAGCTGCTCTTCTCGGGCGGTGGACGGCGAACCGTTGACGGACAACGTTGTCTTCGTCAGCGTTCAGCGGGTCCTTGTTCTTAAGCGTCCAGCGGTTCTTCCAGCGTTCAGCGGGTCCTTGATCTTAAGCGTACAGCGGCTCTTCCAGCGATCAGCGGGGCTTTCCAGACGACGATACGATGTAACGTCAACGATGGACCAATATCGCCTTTTGTCTTTGCCTTGTAAGGTACAATACAAAGGAGACATTCGGGGGGGTGAAAACTTTGCAGTTCAGGAAGATGAGGAGATCGGATAAGGAGCTGTCACTGAACGAAGCTAGTGAAATTCTGAAAAACGCTTCCTATGGGGTATTATCTACTGTAGGTATAGACGGGATGCCCTACGGGATCCCCGTGAACTACACGTACGAAAACAATTGCATTTTCTTTCACTGCGCCACCACCGGTCACAAGCTTGACAACCTTTCTCAAAACCCCAATGTTTCTTTCTGTGTTGTTGAGTCCTCTAAAGTGATTCCGGAGTCTTTTTCTACGATCTTTAGAAGCGCCATCGCCTTTGGAAGGGCCTCGATACTGGAAGACGATGGGGAGAAGACAGAGGCCTTAATGAAGCTCCTTTCAAAGTATGCGGCAGATTACGTTGAGGATGGAGTAGAGGAGATTAAAAACGCCTTGAAGGCCACCTGTGTTATCCGTATCGATATCCTTCATTTGACAGGAAAATCATCGATAAAGTAGTTCGCAGTCGTTCTCTGGTTTTTCTTGCTCAGTAAAATGGATTGATCGGGTTTGCCCGTATTAAGTATTCTGTCCATTCATCGGAAGCCTATCTAAAGGTTCAGGTATTTGATTTGAATACGTAAAGGCATCTCTTCTTGTTATAATTCCGATGAATGAACTAACTGGAGGCGATGGTTGATGAACAGGAACGCTCTTATGAGAACTATAATTGGAGCCATAATGATTCTGCTTGGGATCCTAATCATTTTTGTCAGATCGTTCACTTTCAATCTCTGGCTATTGTTTATCTGGATTCCTGGGATTTTCATGGAATACAGAGCATTCACTGGACGGGACAAGAATCTCTTTGTGCCTGCAGGCATTTTGCTAACGGTCGCTGTAATCCTGACTTTTAATGTTATTTTCCCGGGCTTCATAATGAGAGGCGGCTGGGTGCTATTCATAGCCGCTCCTGCTGTTGGCCTCTTTCAGTCGTATTTTGCCGGAGTTGAAAAGGATAATGGCGTTCTGGTTGCAGCATCGTTCTTATCGGCAATCTCCATGCTCTTTCTGCTCATAGCACTGGCGCCGAAAGTGCTTGGGATTTTCATAGGAATCTCGCTGCTTGCAGTTGGAGGGTTGGTAGTCTACAAAAATCTGAGATCTGTTAAGAGATAGGAGGAGTCTGGATGAAAGCCATGATTTTAGCAGCTGGCGCGGGGACGAGACTTAAACCGCTAACAAGCAGGCTGCCAAAACCGATGCTTCCCATTATTGAAAAGCCTGTAATCGAATTCATTGTCGAACTACTTGCAAAGTATGATGTGAAGGAGATAATGGTTAACGTCTCACACCTTGCCGGAGTCCTTCAGAGCTATATGAGAAGCGGCTACAGATTCGGTGTGAGAATAGGTTACTCCTTCGAAGGTCACTTTGAGAATGGCCAGCTCGTTCCGGAGCCCGTAGGTTCGGCAGGCGGACTGAAGAAGATTCAGGAAAAGTCTGGATTCTTCGATGAGACTTTTATTGTGCTATGCGGAGATGCTATTGTCGATTTCGATATCGCGAAAGCATACGAGTTTCATAAAGCGAGCAATTCTATGGCAACAATAATCTCAAAGGAAGTCGAGACGAAGAAGGTCTCGAATTACGGAATTATCGTTAGCGATTCTTCGGGAAGGGTTGAGTCCTTCCAGGAAAAGCCACCGATTGACAAAGCAAGGTCTAATCTGGCAAACACAGGTATATATATCTTTGAGCCTGAAGTCTTCGATTACATCCCAAGCAAACAGTTTTTCGACATCGGGGGAGAACTCTTGCCATTGCTTGTTCAGAAGAAGGAGCGGGTCTTCTCTCTGGACACGAAGATCGAATGGTACGATATAGGGCGGAATTCGGACTATCTTGAAATCCTTGGGATGGCTCTAAGAGGTCAAATAAGAGGTTTTGAGCCTTCTGGAAAGCAAGTTACCGAAGGTTTGTGGATAGGAACGGGTTCGGTTCTGGAGAAGTCTACGAAGATAATTACGCCCGTGTTTATAGGTGCGGGATCTCTCGTAGAGAAGAACGTGAAGCTTGAAGGGCCGGTAATGATTGGATCCAACTGCAAAATCCACAGCGGCGTTGAACTGAGTAACGTCTTTGTGGGAGACTATACGCGGATCAAACCCGGTTTCAAGGGAAAGAATTTATTGATCACATCTGAGTACTACGTGACAGTAGACGGGAGCGGGGGAAGTATCGCCGACTCGAATCTCAAGAATTACATTTCGGATGTGAGGTCTTTGGAAGGCAACTCCACTGTCCACTAGAGAGCTATCTTTAATCGTGCTACAATTGTCCATACGTTTTTTTGAGGAGTTGCCTTATGTTGAAGATAGTCAAAGTCAGGAGTCAGCGGGACAGGAAAGAATTCATAGATCTTGCCAAGAAGTTTTATTTTGATTTCCCGTTGTGGGTCCCTCCCCTAAGCCACGAGATTAAGGCGGTATTGAAGAGCAAAAGCTCACAGCTCCTTGCGAACGGTCCACACGATTTCTTCCTTGCCAAAGAAGGAAATATCGTTAAAGGAAGGATCGCAGTGGGCATCGAAGAGGTAATGAATAGTGCGAAATCTGTCGAGCATGCATACTTCACGCTCTTTGAGTCGGTAAACGATAGGGCCGTTGCCGACGCCTTGCTTAGGACTGCCGAAAGCTGGGCAAAGAGCAAGGGCATGAAGTATCTGAAGGGACCTGTTTCCCCTACTAACGGCGACGATTATAGAGGGCTACTGATAGATAACTTCGAAAATCCGCCTGCCGTTATGATGCCTTACAATCCCCCATACTATGTTGACTTTTTTGAAGACTTCGATATTTACTTGAAATATCTTGCCTTCAGATACGATCTTGAGCAAGTCATATCCGAGCGCGAGATAAAGTTTACCGAGATCGCAATGGATCGCTACGGGTTCCGCGTTGAAGAGGCCAATTTCAAGCGGCTAAAGGATGTCGCCGCGGATCTTCAGAAGATCATGGAAGAAGCTATTCCGAAGTGGGAAGAGGACGTTCTTCCTCCCACATATGAAGAACTGTGTGATATGGCCAAGACACTCAGGACGGTAGCCGATCAGAGAATGGTAATCATCGCGAAATCAGGAGAAAGGCCAATAGGGTACTTTGTTGCGCTGCCGGATTTCAGCCCGCTCATTCGCGAGATTGACGGCAAGCTATTTCCCTTTGGGTGGTACAAGCTGCTTAGTAAGAGAAAGTCTCTTGAACGGGTGAGGGCGGCGATACTCTTTGTCGTTCCCGATTTCAGAAACAAGGGCGTGCCTTCGGCCATGTTCTTGAGAGCGTACAGAAATATCCAGAATATGGGTTTCAAAGAGATCGAAGGATCATCCATCAGCTCAATGAACGCCAGGATGATCGCAAATGCCCGGCGCGCAGGAGGCCAGGAGTACAAACATTACATAGTCTACGGAAAGAGTCTGCTGAAGAGACCGCTTTCACTCAGTGAGATATACGGGATTGCTGCGAGCAAGTTTGTTCCAAAAGTCCAACAGACTCCTGAAACTCTTCTGCAAAGGATCTAAACTCGTTGGAAAGTTCCGATGTGCAGGGCTTCCGATCGTCTATGAATTCGAGAAAAACAAAGAGTTTCTTGTATCTGGTCAGGTACGTGAGATCCCTTTCGCTCTGAAAGTTATCTGCGCTGAACGCCGTAATGACTTCGTACATTAGAGTTGATGGCGAGTAGGGAGCCAGTCTATCGATCTGGAGAAAGGCAGCCATCTCTTCGAGCATTCCGGTAACGAGATGACAGGTTCTCGAGTAGGGCTGCTTCACAATGCTTTCCAGCCAGGGAATGAATTCCCGGTAGTAGTGGTATTCTGCCGTCTCGCCTTCGACACCTACAAGCCCCAGAAGTCTTAGCGCCTCAATTCTCGATTCTTCTTCTAGTGAAAGAAAATGGGCTCTCAAGGGATCCTCATCTCCTAGAATGAAATAGCTATCACCCCGCAGAACACCGAACTTCTTCATTGTATCGAGATAACCGCAAATAAGATACTTCTTCGAGACCTCAGGATCAAAGGTCATTACTGTCCCAAATTGCTCTGAAGGTTCTATCAACGTGACCTTCATTCCATCGGTGAAGATGTTTATAAAAGCGAGAGCTTCTCCAAAGTAGATTCCAATAAGGTCGACTGCGACAACCTCTTCGTGGCCTCTCTCCTTTGCCATGAAAAGAGGTAAGTTAGAATAGACGCCTCCGTCTATGAAAACCTCTCCGTTTATCTCTTCACGCGCGAAGGCGGGAAAGTTCGCGCTTGCCAGAACAAAATCGACCAGTTTTCCCTCCGGGATGAGGTCTTTGTACATTGCGTAAGGTCGCAAGCCACTGAGAGAGTAGAGAACGATTCCAAGTTCTATATTGCTTGCTCTCACCTTTTCCTCAACGATCATTTCTTTCATCTTGGTTCTCATGGGTTCTATGTCTATTCCATTTTCGGAGGTGAGAGTTCTCATTGCCGAAGCTAGCTCCATCGCATCGAGGCCCAGGAGATTTCCCTGGATCAGTTCGTACAAATGAGGAGAGGCATTCATAAGCTCTTGGTAATCTATGCTGCACCACACATCTCTCGCAGCCTCAAAGCCCTCACTGATAAGACCGGCCGCGTTGATTGCTCCGACAGAGGAGCCGTAAATGGCATCGATTTCCAAACCGAGATCAAGCATGGCTCCGTAAACACCGATTTCGTAAGCACCTCTACCTCCACCGCCAGAAAAAACCACAGCGACCGAGACAGCAGTGACCGCAAGTAGAACTACCGAGAAAACTAGAAGCGCTCTCCTCATTTCTCTTCCCCCAGATTTCTCCAAAGTTGTATGAAGAATTTGATGATATTATTATACATTGGAAAGGAAGAGACTCAGAATCCATATTTAATGAACCAATCACGAGTTCTCTCTCGAAATGGTGTATCATATTAAGTTAGTTTACCGGACTAGTGAGGCGATTGTTTTGATAAGAGACTTCCTGAAACACAACTGGCCAAGGTACCTTTATGGCGCTATTTTTCTTATTCTTGTCGATTTGCTAATGTTGATTACTCCAAGAGTGATTGGATTGATAGTAGATGAAATCAGAGGTGGTGCCCAGGACCTAGGTTTTGTCAGACTGCTTATATTTGCCGTTATCGGGGTTGCCTTCGGACTTTTTATAACGAGATTGTTCTGGCGGGTCTTCATAATGGGGGCGGCAAGAAAATTCGAGTACTACACTCGAAAGACTCTCTTCGAGAAGCTTCTGACGCTTCCACCAACCTTCTATGACAGGACGAGGGTCGGCGATCTTATGGCCAGATTTACGAACGACGTGAATGCCGTAAGAATGGCTATGGGTCCTGCGATTGTCATGATCATAGATGCCTTCTTTCTCGTAACTGTAACGATCTTTGCAATGGGGCTTTTCACGAACTGGAATCTGACATGGATCTCAATCGCTCCGCTTCCGGCGCTGGCTATCGTTTCAACCTTCTTTGGAAAGATGATTCATAAGAGATTCAAAATGGTCCAGGCATCCTTTTCCGATCTTACAGATACAATTGAAGAGTCCATCTCAGGAGTCCGGCTTATAAAGAGCTACGGAATCGAGGACCTTAGAAATGGAACGCTCTCCGATAAGTCAGATATGTATGTAGAGAAGAACATGGCTCTTGTAAGGGTCTGGGGAATGTTCTTCCCGTTGATTCAAACTCTCTCTATGCTTGGTACTGTGCTGGCGACATTGTTTGGAGGACGCATGGTAATACTGGGTCAGATAACTCTAGGAGAGTACATCACGTTCACTTCGTACCTGGGAATGCTGATCTGGCCGATGACGGCCTTTGGCTGGGTGATCAACATCATCCAGAGAGGACGCGCCTCTTACAGAAGGCTTATGGAAGTCCTTGAAGAAGATAACAACATAACTACCGATGACCCTGTAAAAATCGACGAATTTGAAGGTCATATAGTCATGAAGAACCTCACCTTCACCTACCCGACCGGAAGCAGACCTGCCCTTGAAAACATTGATTTCGAAGTCAGACCCGGCTCTAAGATAGCCATCGTCGGAACCACTGGCTCGGGAAAGTCGACGATTGCAAAATTGATCGCCAGGCTGTACCCCGTTGACGAAGGGATGCTGTTCATAGATGGAGTGGATATAAATAAACTGGAACCTAAGGCGATAAGAGAAAATGTTGCTTACGTTCCGCAGGAGACCTTTCTCTTCTCCGAGACCGTTGGAAACAACATTCGTTTCGGAGACATGGGAATATCCGACGAAGAAGTTAAAAAGTACGCGAGCATCGCCTCGATTCATGAGGATATCGAAGGCTTCAGCAATGGGTACAAAACCATTGTGGGTGAGAGAGGCGTGACCCTTTCGGGAGGTCAGAAACAGAGGATTTCTATAGCGAGGGCACTCATAAAGGAGGCACCGCTCGTTGTGCTCGATGATTGCCTTTCGGCCGTCGATACCGAGACTGAAACGGAGATTCTAAAATCCTTGAAGGACTCCGAGGACACCAGATCGATAATCGTCATCTCTCACAGGTTAAAGGCCGTGGTGGATTCCGACGAGATTTATGTGCTCCATGAAGGCAAGGTAGTCGAGAGGGGCGTACACTCCGATCTAGTTCAGGGCGGAGGCCTTTACCAGAGGATGTACGAGAGACAGATGTTAGAAGAAAAGCTCGAGGAGGAATAGCATGGCCGAAAACGTATACAGCGAAGTAGAAGAGAAACTTAAGGTTGAAGACTGGCGAGTCGTCTTCAGGCTGTGGAAGTATACGAAGCCCTATGTCGCTATTCTGATTCTCAGTTTGATTTTGATCGGAGCCTCTTCGGTGCTTGATCTCCTTCCACCACTCCTGATGAGAAGAGCAATAGACAACTACATGGACAATCAGTATTCGCTGGTCGTGGTTGAAGAAAACGGTTCCTTTAGCTTCGCTGAATCCGATGAAGGAGTTTTCTATCTCCAACAGGATGAGTCGGGTCTCTACAGTGTGACCGACGGTACGACAAGTTATCCGATAACCGAAGAACAACTCAGAGACTTGAGGGTGCAAGACCTTAACGGGATAGGTCAGATAGCAATCTTCATGATCCTGATCCTCGTTTCGCTTTTCTTCGTCAATTACGGGCAGGTCTATGCAACATCCTACATGGGACAGAAGATAACTCATGGTATCAGGGTGGACCTCTTCCGGCATCTTCTGAGAGTGCCGATGAGGTTTTTTGACACGAATCCCAGCGGAAGATTGGCGACTAGGGTTGCTAACGACACGCAGAATCTTGCCGAGTTCTTTACAAGCGTCATTACGTCGATGGTGAAAGACGTCCTCCTGCTGGGAGGAATCATCATAATAATGCTTAACCTATCTACTTACCTGGGATTGATCACAGTGGCCATTCTTCCGATCATTGCGGGAGCGATCTTCGTTTTCCGTTACTTCGACAGGATAGCCTATAGAAAGGTGAGAACGCGCCTTGCGATAATCAACGCCTTCCTTGCCGAGCATATCTCCGGCATGTCTATCACCCAGGTCTTCAATCAGGAAGTTAGGAAGAAGAGCGAGTTCGATTCGGTTAACAAGAGCCACCTAAAGAGCCTTATGGAACAGCTCTGGGTATTTGCCATTTTCAGACCGCTGTTGGATCTTCTTTATTATGTGACCATAGCTATCGTTATCTGGTTTGGCGTAAAAAGCATTCTGGGAAACACGCTGGCCTTCGGAGTGCTTGTTGCCTTCATTTCGTACATCGATATGTTCTTCCGACCGCTGCATGACATCGCAGAAAAGTACGACATTGTACAGAATGCGCTTGCCTCGGCCGAGAAGATCTTTAAGCTGATGGACGAGAACGAAGAGACATACAATCCCGATAAGGCTGCCACGAAGGCGCTCGAAGGAAGCGTTGAGTTTGAAAATGTGACCTTCGCGTATGACGGTGAGCACAAAGTGTTGAAGGACATCAGCTTTGGGGTGAAACCGAAGGAGAAGATCGCCTTCGTCGGCGAAACTGGAGCCGGCAAGACCTCGATCATCAGCATTCTCACCGGACTGTATAAGATTCAGGCCGGCCAGATAAGGATAGATGGCAAGAACATCTACGACTACAATCTCCAGAGTTTACGTAAGAAGGTTGGAGTTGTACTACAGGATGTCTTCCTCTTCTCAGGAAGTATTCTCGATAATATTCGTCTCTTCGACGAGACGATTTCGAGGGAGAAGGCTATAGAGGCTGCAAAGTACGTCTATGCTCATCACTTCATTGATCGCCTTCCAGATAAATACGATTCAGTAATCCTTGAAAGAGGGGGCACATTGTCTGCCGGAGAGCGACAGCTGATTGCGCTTGCCAGGGCCGTTGCCTTCAATACGGATATTCTTGTTCTCGACGAGGCGACTGCGAATGTCGACACAGAGACAGAGGCTCTAATTCAGAAGGCTATGGAGAGAATTTCAAAAGAGAAGACAATGATCACGATCGCTCACAGGCTCTCCACCATAAGAAATGCAGACAGAATAATGGTGATTCATAAAGGTATGCTTGTAGAGTCGGGAACTCACGATGAGCTCCTCTCAAAGGGAGGAATATACTCGGATCTCCACAGACTGCAGTACGAGCTTGGAGATATCGCTTAGGAGTCTGATCTCTTTTCCTGGTCAGCGCCGTCTTTGGGTTCTTCGGAAGTGTTCTCTTCGATGTCGCTTGTATCCTCCAGAGAGGCAGGCAGGTCGAGCTTCAAAGGCTCGTCCTCAGGTCTTCTCTTTTTAGGCCTGAGTTGAAGCATGGGGAATTCATACGGTCTCGTAGCCATTCTTCTTCCCACAGTAGACATGACGTTGAAGAAGACCTGAGGTACAGTCTTAATCTTTGTCGTCTGCACTCTCTTGAGAAGAAGAAACGCCATGAACCTGAAGAAGGAGCCCAGCAGGAAGATCACCTGAATGCCGTAGAAGTCTACTCCCAGTATCGTCATACTCTTTCCCTTCAAGTACGAAGCGACAAAACCTCCTAGGAGAGAGCCGGCCAAAGCACCCAGACCATTCAAGAATGCCTGAACGGCCACATAGGATTCCACCGAGTGACCCCTGATCATCCCCATCATCATGGTGAAGACACACAGGTTAATTGCACTCCAAACAACTCCCGTTACTACGGCATCGACAGGTATTAGTATAGCAGCCGTCTGAGGGGTGACAAAAATCCACATAAGAGCGAGAATCGTTGCTCCAAGTACTCCAAACTCCGCAACCGACTGGTGTCCTATCTGGTCGGATATCTTGCCCCAAACAACGTACATCATCATGGAGGCAAGTGAGGCGACTATACTCATAACACTCAGATACGAGTAGCTGATCTCGAGGTTCACAAGCTGGTGGTAGGCGTAGAAAGGTCCGGAGATAGTAATTGCAAAATTCCATACTACAGCGAACTTCAAGTACTGCCTGAATCTGAGATTGGCAAAAACTTCCTTGAATACTCTTCCCTGGCCAAACGTCTTCACTGGAGGAGCATAGTGGCTCTTGAGAAGAACAATCGTTATTACTGCAAATACACTTGCCATAGAAGTTACAATGACAAATCCCAAAGAACCCGTATAACGATCCAGTATAAACGAGTACAATGGAGTGATAAGCATTGTGCCCAGAGAGAGAATCAGATTACGTCTACCAAAATATTTGCCTGTCTTTTCGGGATCGATGACGTCTCCCATTATCGAAGCCCAGAAAGTGCCCACAAGAGAGTTACCAAACGCAACTGAAGAAAGGAGAATCAGCAGCAGCGATTGCGATTTGATCCCCAGGGCAAGTGTAACGGGAATAAAGGCAAGTGGTATCCTCCCGATAAGTGCGCTGAAAAGCATCGCCTTTTTCCTGTCCTTGAAAAACTTCATCACGAATGGCGCAAGCAGCTGAACTAGTTGAGCAAGCGTAGGGAGAACTCCAATTATGGCGATTAGCATCTCAGAAGCGCCGTATTCAAGAGCTAGACCGGTTACTATGAAGCCTTGAGTAACCAGAAAGGCCATGTTGAAGAACGACCCCTCGAAGATCGCACGTCTTCTAGTTCTTCTGTATTCCGGTTTGTTATAACCCAGGTAGTCGTCCATTGACTCTCCCGCCAGATCAAAATCAGCTGATTCACTTGAGAGTTTATCATTGAAAGCACCGCGTATGTGGCACTATCCCAAACTCTTTCGTTTCATTTTCTGTACACAGATAGTAAAGGGATGCAAGGCGCCGAGGAACATCGACGCACACAAGGCTGGCGAAGATCACACCGGGTCGCATTGCTGCCTTCGGCAGGAGGCGAGGCCCGAAAGAACATCCGGGGAAGTGATGCGGCGAAGAGCATCGCCGGAAGTGAGGCTCGCTAGCGCGAGGAAGTGATGCCCGGAGAAACGTCCGGGGAAGTGATGACGCTTCGCAGCAGGCCTCTCAGGTCAACCGTCAACGGTCCACCGTCCTCCGAGAAACGCATCAGTTGCAAGTTCCATGATGCAAGTTGAATAAGAAAGGTTATCCGTTATCGGTTCACCGTTCTCCGAGCAGAGCTTCAAGACCTATCAAGCTCTTTGGATGATGATCTTAAGTCCTCCCTTGAGGGAGTAGGGTCACGAAGTGGCGGAGGGTGTCTGTTTCAAAGAAGAGCATGGAGAGCACAAGAGGAGGAGAGAGTACGAGAAACAGGAGAGAGGGAGTTCTCGCCTTCTCGTGAGCGCAGCGAACGTCTCGACAGTGCTCTTTCCTTAAGAAAAAGGTTCTCGGGTTTGCTTTCAACAAAGTCGGCTCTAAACAGCGTTCAGCGGGTCCTTGATCTTAAGCGTATAGCGGCTCTTCACAGCGTTCAGCGGTCTCGGTCTTCTCGGAGGACGGCGGACCGTTGACGGACAACGTTGTTTTGAACAGCGTTCAGCGGGTCCTTGATCTTAAGCGTATAGCGGCTCTTCACAGCGTTCAGCGGGTTCACCGCTTTTAAGCGTTCAGCGGTCTTGGTCTTCTCGGAGGACGGCAGACCGTTGACGGACAACGTTGTTTTTAAGCGTATAGCGGATCTTCAGGGCGAGATCCCGTGCAGGTACCCTGAACAGGTGCACATCAGGGCAGGCTCTACGGGATGACTGTCCTTTCTTGCTTCAGGTCATCCTGGCAATGTTCAGGCCAGGATCTCGATCTTTGAAACAGTTGCAAGTTCCAAGATGCAAGTTGTGAGTTATAAGAACAAGAGCCAATAAACTCTATAAGTCTCTTGAAATGCTCTTCTTGGTCGGAGGACGGCGGACCGTTGACGGACAACGTTGTTTTGAACAGCATTCAGCGGGTCCTTGATCTTAAGCGTATAGCGGCTCTTCACAGCGTTCAGCGGGTTCACCGTTTTTAAGCGTATAGCGGATCTTCAGGGCGAGATCCCGTGCAGGTGCATCACGGGATGACTGTCCTTTCTTGCTTCAGGTCATCCTGGCAATGTTCAGGCCAGGATCTCGATCTTTGAAACAGTTGCAAGTTCCAAGATGCAAGTTGTGAGTTATAAGAACAAGAGCCAATAAACTCTATAAGTCTCTTGAAATGCTCTTCTTGGTCGGAAAACGGCGGACCGTTGACGGACAACGTTGTTTTGAACAGCGTTCAGCGGGTTCACCGCTTTTAAGCGTTCAGCGGTCTCGGTCTTCTCGGAGGACGGCTCTTAAAAGCGAAAAGCGGTTCTTCCAGCTCATAAGCTTCTTTGGCGAGCGATCTTACACAGAGGGTTTGGGGATAGGTTGACTCATGCGATGAATTATATGATCATTACCCACGGTCTATGAACCCGGAAGCTTTCGAACCTGACTTTTACCTTCGGGAAGTCTTCTCCGAGTGTTACAAACTCGGCCGTGCCGTCAGGATTAAGAAGTACGGTGTCTTCACTGAACAGACCGCCTATCCTTGGACAAAGGACATAGCTGGCAGGAGATCTCATCTCAATAGATGAGTTCGGAGCAAATGAAAATCTTTTCTGAATGTAACCTATGCTTCCCCCGGGGCTGAAGTATGTTATCTCATCTACCGCATTAAGAGCAATATATGCGTTTCTAATCTCTTCGTATACTTCGCCCATGCTCTTTGCCCTCATTATCGCAACAGCAGCCTTGGCGGCAACGCCGGAGGCTCTCTCGTGCTTCTCTTCAATTGAGTGAGGCACGGCTCCAAAGTGGAAGTATCTGCTGAGAGAAACGGAAAGTCCTTGCTTCCTTATTGTCGCCCTGAGCATCAAATAGCGGTCTATCTTTTTTGCTGTTGAAACCGGATAAGGAGACTTTGCAATTCTCTCATCGGAAGCTACGCACAGAGTTGGAGCTTCAAGTCCTGACTCGATGAAGATAGCCCTCAATACTTTTTCGATTTCCAGCTCCGCCATACCGGGCTGCAGTTCAGGTGCAAACTCGCACAAGATATTCTCAGTAAGTTTTCCAACTACTCTCAGACGCAATATCTCTCGATCGTCGAGAATCTGCATTTTCTCATAGAAGGATTTGTCCAAAGGAACATAGTTTGAACAGGAGAGGAAAAGTTCGCAATCTACTGCAGTCTTTCTGAACTTTTCACATATTTTGCTTATTGTCTCCCTGTAGTTTTTATATTCGTCGATAGCAAGTATCTCAATCCCCGCCGGAAGAATCTCGTCCTTGATTCTTTCAGCATCGTAACTTGGACTAAGTGCAACTACCATCGATTCCGTGACTAAAAGCCAGAAGGCTCCGAAGTCAGATGAGGTGTCTATTCTCGGATCGACCTCGCCTTTGAAGAACCACTGAATATTCGAGTTTCTTGTCAAGAGGACTGCTTCTACGGAAGCTTCCCCGATGTATTCTCTGACAACTTCGTGTCTAGTCAAACACACCCCTCCAGCTCACTTTAAACCTATTCTATCAGAGGGGACGAAGAATATTCAGCGAATATGCACTGATAGACTTTCATACTTTGGTTCCTTGTTCCGACGGAATTTGTAAGCATTCAAAATAGACTTCCGTTCTTAGTGATATGGTATAATTGCTGTGATTTCTATAGTTGTTGTATAGAGCAGTTCTGCAATGATTGCTATCGATTCCTTATATAGATTATCATGCGAGGAGGGGATAAAATGCAAATTGGTGAGTATGTTAAAAGCGCCGACTGGAAAAGCGAAAAACACGTGCCGGTTATTGACATCCCTGAAGCTATTAAGCCGGGTGAAGCCTTCAATGTAGAGATCACGGTGGGCAAAGAGATTTCTCACCCAAACACTATCGAGCATCACATCAAATGGTTCGATCTGTACGCAATCTATGATGATGGCCAGTTTCTGATTCATCTGGGTCACGTCGAGTTCACTCCTGTAACAACACAGCCTAAGGCAGTTTTCAATGTGAAACTGGAGAAGTCAGGTTCTCTAATCGCCACCTCTTACTGCAATATACATGGTCTCTGGGAGAGCAGTAAGAGAGTTGATTTCTGATTAAGGAGGTTGGCACGATGAAGTACAGATGCACTATCTGCGGTTATATTTACGATCCCGAAATTGGAGACCCCGATAACGGCGTAGATCCCGGGACCACTTTTGAGGATGTTCCAGAGGATTGGGTTTGTCCGCTTTGCGGAGCTAGCAAAGACGACTTCGAACCAGTCGACTGAGATGAGGCGGGAGAATCACTCCCGCTTTTCTTTACCTCAACGGGGGTGTTATTGTGAAAGATTATGTGATAGCCCTTTCCGGCGAAGCCGGGCAGGGGTTGAATACAATTGGCGATATGCTTGCACTAAGTCTCTTCAGAAATGGCTACTGCATCTTCACAGACAAAAGTTACCACTCAAGAATAAGGGGCGGAGAGTACGTCTACAGAATTCGGATCTCAGAGTCTCCTCTTCACTCGATGCGGCAGGAGTTCGATCTAGTAGTTTCTCTTAGCAAGAATACTACGCTTTCACAGCTCGAGTACTTCCACGATGGGACAACTCTTGTGTTCGATTCCGACTCAGATCGTGTAACACAGGAGGATGTCGATTTCAGGCTCAATGTGAAAGACTTTCCCTTCAAATCGATCGCCAAAGAGGCCGGGGAACCAAGAGCTCAGAATGTTGTTGCGCTGGGTGCTATCCTCAGCCTATTCAAAGTAAAAAAGGAGATTTCTTCTCGACTCATCGAAGAGGTCTTCTCCGGAAAGGAAGAGGTAATCAAACCAAATCTCGAAGCGTTGAAGAAAGGTTACGATCTTCCTCTGTCGATAGAGGTACCCGATTTTGACGTCCAGAAGCACGACTACTTTCTGATGAACGGAACTGAAGGCACAGGTTTGGGAGCGATAGCTGCCGGCTGCAGATTCCTCGCTGCATATCCCATGACACCAGGAACGGGAGTCATGACATTCCTTGCCGCAAACGCTGAGAAGCACGGAATTGTTGTTGAACAAGCCGAAGATGAGATTGCTGCAGTGAATATGGTTATCGGTGGCGCATTCGCGGGGGCTCGTTCTCTTGTCACGACTTCAGGAGGCGGTTTTGCGCTCATGCAAGAAGGTGTCTCACTTGCCGCGATGACTGAGACTCCTCTGGTTATAGTCGATGCTCAGCGTCCAGCTCCGGCAACTGGTCTGCCGACGAGGACGGCTCAAGAAGACCTCCTCTTTGTCGTAAACGCCGGACATGGAGAATTTCCGAAGTACGTTGTCGCACCAAGAACCCCCAAAGACGCCTTCGAGTTAACTGAAAAGGCGTTCTTCATTGCCGACAAATATCAGATTCCTGCGATCATTCTACTAACCGAATCGCTCGTAGACTCCTCGGCAACCGTAGAAGCACCTATACACAAAGACGAGTTGCTCGAGAGGTTCATTGTTGAAGGAGACGAAGGATACCGAAGATTTGAGATTACCGATGACGGCATCTCTCCAAGAGCAGTCCCCGGAGGTAAGGCTTTGGTTAGGGTAGACTCCGATGAACATGATGAATATGGATTCATAACCGAGGACCTCAATATAAGGAAGAAGATGGTCGAGAAGAGAATGAGAAAGATTGATACTCTGCTCGGTGAACTTGCCGCTCCCGCCAAGTTCAATCTCGATGCCCCCTTGATTCTAATAAGTTGGGGCGACAGCTGGGGAGCTATCGACGAGTTTACTGTTGGCAGAAAGGATATTGGTTACGTCCACTACACCGAAGTCTTTCCAATCGATCCCGAGATTAAGGAAGAACTGGAAGGGAAGAGACTTGTTTCCGTCGAAGGGAACTTCACGGGGCAGTTTGCCAGTTTACTGAGGTCGAAGACCGGTCTCCCTATTGAGCACATAGGTAGATACGACGGCCGTCCGATCAGCGCAAACTGGATAGAGAAGACGCTCAAAGAGGAGGGGAT
Organism: Mesotoga sp. Brook.08.105.5.1; assembly: GCF_002752635.1. Taxonomy (NCBI): domain Bacteria; kingdom Thermotogati; phylum Thermotogota; class Thermotogae; order Kosmotogales; family Kosmotogaceae; genus Mesotoga; species Mesotoga sp. Brook.08.105.5.1. The sequence continues at coordinate 75,385 of NZ_AYTW01000041.1, read as the reverse complement.
TATATGAGTTTTTTGAGAGAAGTTGACCCGGCATGGTGTCCCGGATGCGGGAACTTCCCCCTCAGAATGAATCTTGCGAGCACTCTCGAGGAGATGGGGGTAGATAAGTCTCATTTTGTGATGGTAACCGGAATAGGGCAAGCCGCCAAGATGCCTCACTATTTGGATATCAGTTTCTTCAACGGACTGCATGGAAGAAGCCTTCCAGTTGCCTTTGCAATAAAGGCAGTGAATCCGGAACTCACAGTTATTGCCGAGTCTGGAGACGGAGACATGTACGGTGAGGGTGGAAATCATTTCATTCATGGAATTCGAAGGAATTTCGACGTTACTGTTCTGATTCATGACAACCAGATTTATGGCCTCACAAAGGGGCAGGGATCTCCGACTACCGGTAAAGGCCAGAAGACAAGCTCTCAGCTGCAGGGTGTTATGAACGAGCCGTTGAATCCTCTCGCACTGGCGATAACGATGGACGCCGCCTTCGTAGGCAGAACTTTCACTGGTGACAAGGAACACTTCTTCAAGGTCGTTTCTGCTGCGCTCAATCACAAAGGTTTTTCCGTGGTCGATATAATGCAGCCCTGTGTGACTTTCAACAAAGTGAATACGCTCAAGTTTTACAAGGAAAGGCTTTACGACGTGAGTGAAGAGAACGGCAACTACGATCCCACCGATAAGCCAAACGCCTTAAAGAAGGCCCTAGAATGGGGCGAGAAGATTCCTATGGGAGTTTTGTACTTGAACGAAAAGGAGACGTATCACGAACTCCATCCTGTTCTCAAAAAGAAGATCGTTCTGGCAAATGAGAGAAAGCAGATTGATATTTCTGCTGAGATGGAAGCCTTCAGGTAAAGAGCATAGAGACCCAAGTAAATATCGGTGACAGAATCAGGGCCGGAAGAAAGTTTCCGACCTTGATTTCTTTTATTTCAAGCAGTCTGATTCCCAGCCCGAGAAGCATTAGTCCCCCAACACCGGAGAAATCTCCCATGTATTGAGGGGTCTGTAGAAAGCAAAGAACACCTGCAAGAGATACTAGCCCTCCCTGTACAAGGTATACTGCTGCTGCAGAGAGGAGCACACCCTTCCCGAGAGTCGCGGCAAGCATTACAGATGATATCCCGTCCATAAGGGATTTGATGTAAATAAGCTCATTCTCTCCCGAGAGACCTGCACGTAGCGATCCGATAACCGTCACCGGGCCTGCAACGAAGAGAACCGAAGCAGTTATGAATCCCTTGACGAAGTTTGCATCTTCGCTTCTCTTGCCCACAAGCCTCCCTATCTTCTCCTCAATATCAAAGAATTCTCCTACAGCCCCTCCGACAATAAGACTACCGAGCACGACGAGGACGCTGTTGGTATCGAGAAACATGCTAATTCCCAGACCCATTGTCAGGAGTCCTATTACTTGAAAGAAGACCTTTCTATAGCGCTCCTTCAGAAGTTTTCCACCGAAGAGTCCTAACAATGATCCGATGATTACAGCGACGGTATTGACAATGACAGAAATATTCAACATCTCTTATCTCTCCTAATGAATAGAATCAACTCTTCTTCGCTTTGAGGGAAGCGGCGGAAAAGTTTGTAGTAGTTTAGCAGATACCGCTCCTTCTCTTCAAGTCGCTCCCGATGAAGATTAAGGTCAACATAGTCAGCAACAGTAACAAAAAAGTCAATTCTTCCATCTTTGAGATTCATAACATGTGTCGCTAAGTCCATAACCTCTGCCGGCCAGTGGGTCGCCACTACGACCGTCTTGTTTTCACTCTTTTCTACGTTCAAAATCTGCCGTACGGTTGCGACCGCCTTTTCATCTAGGCCGGATGTCGGTTCATCCAACAAGATGATCTCTCTATCGAGCGCGATTATCGAGGCGATTGCGACAAGTCTCTGTTCGCCGCCGGAAAGAGATAGAGGTCTCCTCGTTCCGAACTCGGCAAGATCAAAGCCTATCGATTCGACTATTTCTTCCAGACGTCTGGAAGCATTTCTTCCCGATCTCCTGATACCGAACTCTATCTCCTCTTTCACCGTGGCGTTGAAAAAACAATCCTCGGGATACTGGAAGATCATCGAGGAGATCGAAGAGAGGTCGCGGGATTCGCAATCAATTGTTCCTTCATCGGGTTCGATGAGACCGCAGAGAAGCTGGAGAAGTGTAGTCTTACCGGCACCGGTCCTTCCAGTAAGTATCACGAAGTCTCCCCGCTTCAAATCAAACGAAATCTTCTCAAGAGCCGGAATCCTCGAGTCCTTGCCCGGTCCCCTATAGGCGAATGATGCTTTACGAACCTTCAGCATGACTGGACTATCTCAAAAGGAACCGACATCCCGGCTTCATAGAATACCGAAGGAGTCCTCTTGAGTTCTTCAATACCCCCGTCGAAGAGCTTTCTCCTGTTTCCGATTATCACGAAGCGATCAAAGCCCACGACTTCAGAGAACCTATTAGTTGCGAATAGTAAAGAAGTCTCTGAACCGACAATTTCTGAAACCGTTTGCAGTATACTCTCTCTATCTTGCCTATCCATCATAGAAAGAGGTTCATCAAGCAGCAGAATAGATGGTTCCGAAATCAAGGCGGCAGCAATGGATACGAGCTGACGCTGCCCACCCGAAAGCGTAAGGATGTCTCGATCCAAAATCTCCGTTAAGCCGAATTTCCTGGCAGATTGCTGGATTCTTTCGAAAATTCTGTTCCTGTCCAGTTGCAGAGATTGAAGCGGAAAGGCAAGATTCTCTTCCACGGTCGCGCCAAAAAGTGCAGACTCGGGATTCTGAAAGACCATTCCGATTCCGCCATCTAAAGTAATCTTCCCAGAACTGAATCTTTTCAGGCCGGCAATCGTTCTAAGAAGGGTTGTCTTCCCCGAACCATTTCGTCCAAGAAGCGCTACGCTTTCTGCCTTTGAAACATCGAAAGAAAAGCTTTCCAGGATCTTTCTTCCATCGGCATGCACGGTTACAGCTTCAAGAGACAGAAGAATATCACAGCTTTCTCGAGACATAGACTCTTATACCGCCTGATTTCGTCGTAGTAATAACATTTCCGAAAGTCGTTTTCATTATCCCTTCAAGTCTCGACCCGCCCTTATTATGATAGGCGACTATCTGAAGTCTTCCATTTTCAGTTAAGAATTTCGGCGCTTCACAAATCAGCTTTTCCCAAACCGCTTTACCCGCAGCCATGGGTGGATTAGAGAGAATCGAATCGAATCGAAAACCCTCCCATGGATCGTAGAGGTCGCCTTTGCGGATGTCAGCTAGCAGATTGAAGTCCCTCGCATTGATCTTCGAAAAAGTCACCGCCCTGGTATTAGTGTCACTCATGAAAAGCTTTAGGTCGGGGTTTTCAAGTTTGAGGGTTATTCCTATTGGCCCGTAGCCACAGCCCAAATCCAGAAGATTCTCTTGGCCGTCCAAAACGCAGTTTTCAATCAGTATAAGAGAGGCCCTATCGGCTTTTCCGAAGGCAAAGACGCCATCCGGACTCTTAAAGGAATACGAATGACCGTTCTTCAGCCTGAACGTGGCGGGTTTAACTCTTTCCGGAGCTTCCGTCTGGTCCGTATAATAGTGCCGAAAGTCTTCTCTCATCCAAGTCTGCCCAGCTTTCTTCCTCCGAGTATATGGAAGTGGAGATGCTCGACTTCCTGACCGGAATCGCTGCCTTGATTGACTATGAGCCTGTATCCGCTGCTTTTTATTCCTTTTGACTCGACGATCTCATTCACCAGTGAGAACAGACTCTTGACGGCTACTCCATCACATTCTGCCAGCTCTTCGAGTTTCGCGATATGCCTTCTTGGAACGATTAGAATATGGGCCGGAGCCGAAGGATTGATGTCGTCAAATGCCACGAAAGTTTCGTTCTCTGCAATGTAACTGCTCTTGATTTCTCCGTTGGCGATTTTGCAGAAGATGCAGTCCAATGATCTCACTCCCTATCAATATAGTGATTCTTCATTATCTCTACAAGTAGATCCGCGGACCTTCCCGAAAGATTCGCGAAGTTCCTGTCGAAGTCTCTATTGGACTGTTCGTCAGCTCTGTCGAGAATAGTCTTCAGGACGATAAATCCGCAACCGTTCTCGTAAGCGACTTTTGCGAATGGTGCCGAATCCATGTCAAGTGCAAGTCCTCCATATGAGGAGTGCACTTCATCTCTTATAGATGAGTTTGCAACTACTGCATCGCCGGATAGAATCTTTCCAAACTTTCCTGCCTTGAAATATACTCTGAGGAACCTCATAAGAAGACTGTCCGATGCCTTCATAACCATCTTACCTTCGCTGAGAGGAAAGACTGTGTCGTACTCCTCGAATTCAGTGCCGACTACAACGTCACCAATTTCCACGGACTCATCTATCCCAGCCGCACCCGAAGTAAGGACCGCAAGTCTTGGGCTGAATCGATCTATCATCCTTTGTGTGATCATTGAGACCTCGACTTTGCCCACAAACCCTCCGCAGGCCACGACTTCGTTATTGCCTATTACTCCTCTGCAGTAGTGCCTTCCAAGAATCTCGCCCGATTCGAGGACAAGCATACTGTCCATCACAGGTCTTACTTCTGGAAGAAAGACGCCGAGAGCAAGAATCATGTCAACACCTCCATAGAGGATTATAACAAATAGGGGACCTCCGGTCCCCTATTCTTCTTCGTCGTCCTCGTCCGATATCTCTTTCACGAGTTCAGCCCAGGATTTGTTCACCTCTTCGAACTCCTCATCTTCAACGGAATATAGGTAGGGATTCTCATCGTCATCGTATTCAACTCTAAAAACAATGTACCCATCTTCTTCTCCGGCCAGTGAGACATCCTGTCCTTCTTCATAGAACTCCTCGACGACCCAGTAAAGCTTTCCATCGCTCTCAAGCTCGGCAATTACGTCGAAATGATGTTCTACTCCTTCTTCATCTGTGACCGTAAATCTGTCAAACTCAGCATCCTCTCCATGATCATGATCACAGTCAGGATCTGTACATTCGTCGCAGTCATGCATTTCAAGTTCTTCTCTTTCTTCCATCATAAACCTCCATTATTTCGCGATTCGGTTCATACTAACATAGTAACGTTGAAGACGCAACTTGATGACCGATGAATAATCGTATACACTGTATCTGGAGTGTGAAGGCAGTGCTTGAAATCGAGAGAAAGTTCCTCTTTGGAAAAGATTTGCCAGTAGAAATTATCGAAGAGGCAGAAAGACACCAGTTGATTATTCAGTGGTATCTAGAGCATCCCGATAGGCGGAGAATAAGACTCGGAGTTGATGAATCTGAGATTTTTCTAATTGAGACCGTGAAATCTGGGAGCGGTCTCGTTAGAGAAGAGGAGGAAAAGTATCTCGATCCTGCCAAGATCACCGAGATAGCTGAACAACTCAAAACATCCAGGGCAGTTATTAAATCGAGGCATATTTTTGCTCGCATGCAAGTTGAGGGTGTAATTGACTGGTATCTTCTTCCCCAGATGGGGTATGTTTTTGAAGTTGAAACGTCCAGTCCATTTGTGAGACTTCCCGATCCATGGGAATACTGGATGCAGCCGCAAGAAGGGTTTAGAGAAGTCACCGAAGAACCATATTACACAGCTAGATCTCTCGCAGTGGTTGTTCACGACATTGAAAACATCTTTCCTATGAGTTTGCCACTGATTAGCAAAAAACAGATGAAAAAATTTGAGATGCTCCTGAAACTGATCTACTAGAGCCCTAGCCCTTATCTATTTGAAGTGCAGAAGTAAGCAGTTCCAGATAGCTCTTATCGCTGTTCATTGTACGGAGGGACAGATCCACGACGAAAACTCCATGCACTGAAATCTTCTTCCCCTTTGAATCTTTGTAGCCAGCTCCATCATGAATAGCGAAGAATCTCCCGTTGTCCTGACCGAGATAGATCAGCGTATGGCCCGGCATATACAGTGGATTTCCGGGTCTTAGGGACCGCAACTGAATCTTCCTTTCTTCTGAATTTCCCTCGAAGAGAATTTTGTTCTTGGATCCCAGCATTTCCTGAGCCCAAGCATCTCTGGGAAGTACGAGACCAAAAGAGGCGAAGATATCCTGAACGAATCTCGAACAGTCCCTCCTGTTGTAGAGGCCTCCCCAGCCGTAACGCTCGCCGAGCATCTTGAAGGCTTGATTTAATATCTCCCTGCCGGTGAGCTTCAAGTTCCCGATTCTTACATCTTCGCTCATTCTCACAAGGCCTTTTCGAAAACTCAGCGAGCCCAACCTCTCTCTTGCAGGAATCTTGACTGTGAAACAACCAAATGGTCCTTGCGCATGGAGATTCTCGCTTTCTTCGGGATCCTCAAGAGGGAGTTTGTCTCCCATTTGCAGAAACAAACCCGAAGAATTTAGTTCAAAGGGGTCAGGCTCGATCTCTACTCTGCTGCCAGTTGCAAGGAGGAAGTTACTCGACCGGTAGAAGTTCTGTACAGAGAGCCTGCTTTCCGTAACGGCAGAATCATTTGCCTTCAGCCAGCCTCTGTAACCTGGGGTTTGAACGAAAAGCCACGAAGTGTCCCTGCTGCGCGCTAGAACCACAAATGGTGTCCCAAGGCTTACAGAAGTCAACTGGAGGCGGTCATTGTCGATATACTCGTCGCAGGAAATGAAATCTGTGGGAAGCGCTCTCAGATGAGTCCTCCGAGTCACGATGCCAAACTTCTCGGCAATATCCTGATCAAGGATAGCGGTAGCATTGTCAACGATGTCTCCGCGAATTCCCGAAGGGACAATCTCTCCTTCATTGCTCAAAAGAGGAGTTTGCATGAAGTGCTCGGGAATTGAACCGTTGATCATTGCTCTTACTTCATCAAACACAAGTCTCAAAGGAAAGTTTTCGAGCTTACAGGCAAATGCAGCGCGACCAGAAGCTTCAGCGCGTGAGATAACCGATCCGTTGAAAGCATGAATCTCATCCTCACTCAGCCACTCTTCATCTGGATCTGTCATCTTCTCGCACCAGAAGTTCGATTGCTGCATCTCTTTTGAAACGTTCTCCGGAAAGACCATGTACCGCTCAGAAGCCTTCTTCATCTTCGAAAACACCCCTTCCCGCTGCCTATTTGATTGCTCCCACTGTAATTCCTTGCAGGAAGTACCTCTGGAAGGCAAGGAAAACAATGATCATAGGAATTGCCGAGTAAGTAGCACTGGCCATTAGATACGAATACTGCATTGGAACCTGTTCCTGCAAGAGAGAGAGTCCTGCCTGAAGAGTTCTCATCTCCGAAGTGTTAGTAACAATCAGCGGCCAGAGAAAACTGTTCCACTGCCCCATGAAAGTGAAAATCCCCAGCACCGCCATTGCAGGCTTTGAAATAGGCACGATTATCTTCGTGAATGTCCTGAATTCGCTTGCACCATCGATTCTCGCCGCCTCGATGATCTCGGTTGGAACAGAGACCATAAACTGTCTCATCAGAAATACTCCGAAAGGAGCAGCAATCGCAGGCAAGATCAGCGCCTGATATGTGTCTACCATACCCATTTTCGAGATCAGGATGTATAGAGGCACAAGTGTTACCTGCGTAGGTATCATCATCGATGCAATGTATATAGAGAAGATCACTTTGCTTCCTGGGAATTTCTTCTTTGCAAGGGCGTAACCGGCCATGGCACAAACAAAGATCTGAGCAAGTGTGACCGTACCCGCAACTATGAAGCTGTTCAGAGTCCATCTGAATATTATCTTCCTTTCGAAAAGGTCCTTGAAGTTCTGGAGAGTAGGATTCTTTGGTATGATATCCGGAGGGAACTTCATGGTCAAAGATGGCTGAGTAAAGGCAGTGGCCACCATCCAGTATAGAGGAATGAAGGCGAGGGAAGCGAGTACTCCGAGAATCACCAAAGAGATCGCCTTTTTTATATTAGTCTTGGTCTTTGCTTTCATAACCGATCACCTCAATACTCCACATTGGATCCCAGCCACTTGAACTGGATTATTCCAAGTACAACCAGGATTGCGAACATAACCATTGACATTGCAGAAGCAAGCCCAAGGTTATAGTTCTTGAAGGCAGTTTCATAAATCAAATAGGCAATTGTCGTTGTTGAGAACTCTGGACCACCGCTTGTCATAATGTAGATATTCGAAAAGGTCTGAAAGTTCGCGATCGTTCCCATAACGAGAGCATAGAGGATAGTTGGCTTCAACAAAGGCACCGTGATCTTTCTGAAGACCGTCCATGAGCCTGCGCCTTCCAGTGTGGCAGCCTCAAAGTAGTATTCGGGGATCGATGCCATCGCTGCCGAAAGAAGAACTATAGTCGAACCTCCCCCCATTATTACCTGCATAATTATCAGCGATGGCATTGCCGTCAAGGACCTTCCAAGCCATACTACCGGTTCCAGCCCGAGAACGGTCATAAAATAGTTCAGAAGTCCGAAGTTCGGATTGAAAACCCATAGCCAGATCATTGAAATGATGACGGTAGAAGTTACATGCGGCAGATAGAAGGCCGCTTTGAAAAAAGTTCTTATGCCTTTTCTGAACGGGTAGATGAGCACTGTAACAAGCAAAGCCTTTCCGAGCCATAGAGGAACAACACCGAATGTGTAAAAAAAGGTATTCTTAAGAGATTTCAGAAAGAGCCAATCGCTCAGAATGCGTTTATAGTTGTCGAACCAGATAAATGTCTGTGAGAAGACGTTGTACTTGAACATACTGAGGTACATGCCCCAGCCAACCGGTACAAGAAAGAATACTGCAAACAGGGCAAAATGCGGAAGAATGAAGAGATATCCCGATCTACCCCTCCACACGTCGTTCAAGGTAGTTTTCCGTCTTATTGGTTTAACTGGAATCTGCTCCAAATCGATCACCCCATTAAACGGGAACAGCCCCGTGCCCTCAGGGGCGGGGGGCTGTTCCCTTCAACTCATCTGCTCAAAAATAGTAAGAGAGCGCCCGGTTCGCCTCGGTCACAAAACTATCGAGGGCCTCCTGAGCGGTCTTTGTCTTACCAAAGGCTCCCTGCATAGAACTGGTGAAGAACTTGGATATCTCCGACCAAGGGAAGCTCTGAGAACCAAAGAAGTCCATACCTGTCTCATCCATTATTCTTGCAAAAGTCTGAGCCTGTTCGTTGAGATAGTCGTCGTTCTGGAAGAGTATCGCATTAACGGACTTTCTCGCCGTAAGATAAGTCAAGCTTTCCAGCAGCGCCGTGTTCTCCTTGTTTGTCAGGAATTTCGCAAACTCCATTACGGCGTCCCTCTTTGCTTTGTCGTTCTGCTTGAAGACAACAAAGCCGCTGGCAGTAGCGTATGACGCACCCTTCTTTCCTTCAACGTGAGGGAATGGGGCAATTACCGGATAGAATGACTCTGTGAGCTGACCGGATTTTACGTATCGTGTGATTCTACCGATCTCGTAAGGACCGCCAAATCCGATGCTCGTTCTGTGAGAATGGAAGTTACCTATAACATCATATACTCCCATCGCTTCAACGGCACTAGGAGCGACCTTGTGTACTTCAACTAGATCGAGAAGGAACTGAAGACCTGCAACTGCCTCAGGAGTATTGAAAGTAACCTTCGTCTCATCTTCATTAGTCAGTTTCGCTCCATGTGCATAGATGAAATTCATAAGGTTGTGCGTGTCCTGCGCTCCGAAGCTGATTGCATAATGGTCAATCTTGCCGTCGCCGTCGGAATCCCATGTAAGCTTCTTGGCGATTTCGACAAACTCTTCCATTGTCCAGCCCTCTTCTACTATCTTTCGCCAGTCGACGCCGGCCTTCTCGAAATCGGGAGTGTAGAGAAGCATGCTGGTTCCCATGCCATTCGTCCCGAGGTTCCATGGCCAGATGTAGTGCTTACCGTCGACATAACCTGTCTCGAGAGCAAGATCGTAGAAGTCTTCAAGGTCTTCGGGAGAGATGTAATCATCGATCGGCTCGAGCAGTCCCGCTCCTACCCATCTGTTGTCCCAAACGGGGCCTTTGAAGATGTCGGGCTGAGTTCCGGTCGCGATGGCCGCAGCCATCTTCTGTGAATACTCCGTGTTTCCGACAACTACGTACTTAACCTCAACGTCCGGATGAAGTCTCATGAACTCCTCGGCAGCCCACTTCGGGAAGTCCTCTTCCGTCGGAGCCTTATCGGCCGGGAAGCCTGGAGGTGCAATTCTCCACGGGTTGATCCACCAGGTGATTGTGATCTTCCCGAGCGCAGAAATTGGAACAGCGAGCATCAACAATACAAGAAGAATAACGCTAAGCCTTTTCATAAAAACACCCCTTTCGATGTGAAGTTAACTCAAAGGTACTCCTTGAGTCTTTCTCGTAGACTCGATGGATCTGTGAATTGAAAAGCGATAATTCCCATATCTGCCGCCGCTTTCACATTTCTTGCCGTATCATCTGTGAAGAAAGCCTCCTCAGGCCCGCAATCCTCTTCATGAAGAATATGTCTGTAGAATCGTCTATCGGGTTTCGCAAACCCAATAATGTGCGAGGCGTAGACCCTGTCAAAGATGTTGTAATCGCCTCTTGACCTATGTACCTCGTAATGTGGTTCAATTGTGTTTGTTCCGGCAATCACTCTATATCTCTTACGCAACTGCTTAATTATTTCTATGGTCTCTTCAACTGGGGTGGGCTTGAAGAACATCTCCCAGATATTCCCCGGAACCGGTCTGCCCAGCTTTCTGGAGAGAGAAAAAACAAACTCCCCAACAGTTATCCTTCCGGTCTGCAAGGCAGTAAGGTTTTCCGTCTCGGCAATTTCGACGAAATCGTGTTCAGAAATCCCCAAGAAGTTTCTAATAGCTGGAACTACGCTGGTATTATCGGCTATTACTCCTCCCACATCGAAAACAAAAAGCTTCAAGACGACCTCCCGGTAATGTCTTTACAAGAGTACAACGAATGGACATTAACAGCAGAAAATGGCTATAACTCCCATTCGTAACAACCCTAAAAAAGAAGATACCAAAGTGTACTTTAATATAATACTATTTTGAGGGACGAGAAATCAAGTTTTCGCGTCGATGGCGACTGGAGAAGGGCGCAAAAAGCAAAGGGCTTTGGTTATAATCAAGATGAATCAACATTTTACGGAGGTGTTTCTTGAACCCTTTAATCTACAACCTCGGTCGATGCGGTCTCTTTGATGGGATAACAGTGGGACAGCTTGAGAGGATATTTGGTTGTGTGAGACACAGAGTAACCTTCTTCCTGCAAGGGGAGTTGATCGAAGAACAGAATGCTCTCTGCGATGAAATGTTGATACTTCTTCAGGGTAGTACCAAAGCTCAAATGCAAGATTTCTCAGGGAAAGCAATAACCATAGAAACGATGGAAGCACCCTCAATTCTTGCATCTGGCTTTCTCTTCGCCACAAAGAACGTAATACCGGTCGACATAGTCTCAACCGACAAGAGCGCTGTTCTGTACATTGAAAGGGATGGAATAATCTGGCTCTGTAGAGAGTATGAGGTTTTTCTGAGAAACCTGCTGAGAGACATGGGGGACAGACTCACCACACTGGCTGAGAAAATCTGGATGCTGTCTCTCAACACGCTTAACCAACGGCTCGCTAATTTCCTTCTGAGACAAAGCGAAGACCTGGGTAACGAGTTTGAGCTGAAGAGCACTAAAGAAGAGCTTGCCGATGCTCTGGGAGTTGCCCGTCCATCTCTTTCGAGAGTATTCGCCAGTTTTGTCGGTGAGAATATAATCAGACAGGAAGGCAAACTGATCAAGATATTGGATAGAGAAGCTCTGAAGAGAATCACGGGCGCTGTTTGAGGAGCTGTTCGATTTACCAAGCGGTTGAAGCAGTATCAGTTATGCTCTTTCCGCATTTTTAGGATCGCAGATCTAACTCGTAGCGTTCTGGGCCTGGAGTTTCCTTAAGGTCGATCGATGTTTCTAACATGATTTCATTCTGATAGTATTGATGTGTCAAGAGGAGGCGGTGTTATGGAAATAGGGATTTTTGGTCTGCCATTGAGTGGAAAGAGTACACTGTTCACCCTCCTAACCGGTGTTGAACCCCATTCAAGTCACAAAAACGAGGCCCATACAGCTGTTGCTAAAGTCCACGATAGGAGAGTAGACGAGCTTTCGAAGATCTTCAATCCGAAGAAGACTGTATATGCAACCGTTTCATTTACGGACATTCCTGGATACGACCTTTCCTCCAACCAGAAGGAAAAGAATCGAGTTCTCCAGTTCATACAGAACTCTGAAGCGGTTCTTGCAGTAGTAAGGGCGTTCAAGGACGCCTCAGTTCCCTGGCCAACCGAAGCCTACACACCTGTCAAGCAGCTGGAGACCATAGTGACAGAGCTTCTGGTTCGTGATATGGAGGTAGTTGAAAACCGGCTCGCAAGGCTTGAAGAAGCAAAAAAGAAACGAAAACTTTCAACAGAAGAGGAAAGAGAGATAGAACTTCTTCACCTGATCGAAAAGGGCTTTGAAGACAACAGCTTTGCCTCCCAAATCGATTTTGCAGAGGAAGACCTGAAGTTGCTCGGTTCGCTCGCCCTCTTCACAGCCAAGCCTATCATCGTTGCAATAAATCTCGATGAAAATCAGTTCTCCTCGGGTGAATATCCAGAGAGAGATTTGCTGCTCTCGAGAATAGACGAGAGTGGATTCGCGCACATAGAACTCTCTGGAAAGATTGAAGCAGAACTTGTGGAACTTTCAGATGAGGACAGGGAGATGTTCATGGAGGAACTCGGAATCTCCGAAAGTGGTATAGAAAGGCTTTCGAGAGTCGTGTATCGACACATGGGACTTATTTCCTTCTTGACCGTCGGCGAAGACGAGGTGAGAGCCTGGACCATAAAGAAGAACACCCCTGCAAAAGCTGCGGCTGGAAAGATACACACAGATCTCGAAAGAAGCTTCATAAGGGCGGAAGTGATACCATACGAGGAATTCATGACAGTGAGGAGTATGCAGGAAGCGAAGTCCAGGGGCATGGTTAAGGTTGTTGGAAAAGAGGAGATAGTCAAGGATGGTGACATCTTCCATGTCCTGGCCAATGCCTGATTTCACCTCTCTGAAGCTTGTAGATACTCACGCTCACATTTCCTTTTCTCAGTTCGACCATGACAGAGGAAGGATAATCGACCAGATAGAAGAGGACACCATCTCTCTTCTTATAGAGGTTGGAACCAATGTAAAGGACTCTCGAAGGGCGTCCGACACCGTGTGCGGTTTAAAGAACGCTTTTTTCTCCGCCGGGGTCCATCCCCACGACAGCAGCGAGCTCGATGAACAGGGAGTGCTTACACTTGAAAAACTCCTCTCTCATCCTAAGGCCGTCGCTCTAGGAGAAATGGGCCTCGACTACTTCAGAAACCTGTCTCCAGTCGATGCGCAGATCAACGCCTTCGAAATACAGCTAGAGCTTGCATCGAAACTGGGAAAGCCCGTAATTATTCACGTGCGCGATGCATACAACGAAGCCTACGAGATAATAAAGTCAACAGGATACTTCAACGGAGTAATTCATGCCTTTTCCGGTGATCTCGAGTTTGCCAGGAAGTTTGTCGATCTAGGCCTGTTCTTGGGAATAGGTGGACCGGTGACGTATAAGAAGAACGATGAACTAAGAAGAGTTGCGAGAGAGATTCCCCTTGAGAGGCTTCTCTGCGAGACAGACTGTCCGTATCTTCCACCGGTTCCCTTAAGAGGAAAGCGGAATGAGCCATACTACGTGGGGTATGTTATCGAAGAGATAGCCGCTCAGAAGAATATTCCGGCTGTAGACTGTTCCGTAAAGCTTTTCGAGAACGCTCTCGAGCTTTTCTCACTAAAATCATAGGGAGGTACTATGGGAAGACTCGAAGAGTTCAGGCGTTTCCGAGAGAAAATGAATAACAGAATTCTAGAAACTGGTAATATTGAGACGAAGCGTTTTTTCTCGCTCGATGGAGCCGTTTACAAAGACGGGGCTCTCGATTCGAAAACGAAAGAGCTTATGGGATTGGTCGCTTCTGCAGTACTCAGGTGCGATGACTGCATTGCGTATCATATAATCCAGTGTAAAGCTACCGGTTCAAGTCGTGAAGAGATTATGGAGGCGCTCAATGTCGCACTAGTAGTCGGAGGCTCAATCGTCATACCACATTTTCGCAGGGCAGTTGAGCTGCTAGACGAACTGGAGGCAGAGTAATGCCCGGAAGACTGTTCTTATTCGATGGAACCGCGATTTTCTACCGCGGTTATTATGGAATTGATGTCACCCTCACTAATTCGAAGGGAGAGCCGACCAATGCTCTCTTCGGAACGGCCAGGATGCTTTCGAAGTTCACGAAAGAGAGAATGAAGGAAGGCGACTACGCAATCTTCGCCTTTGACAGAAAAGAAGAGACGAAGCGTCACAAGGCATACGAGGCCTACAAAGCTACAAGAGAAGCGATGCCTGATGCTCTTGTTGCACAGTTGAGGGATATTCCCGAGCTCGTCGAAGCGTTCGGAATCAAGTTCCTTTCGATTGCCGGGCTTGAGGCCGATGATATAGTTGCAACAGCGGCAAAACGTTATAGAAATGACGTCGACGAAGTGCTGGTCATTACGGGAGACAAGGATCTTCTTCAGCTTGTAGATGATAAGATACGCATTTTGCGTTTCGTTACAGGCCTTACCGATCTCGAGCTTTATGACAAGAAGAGAGTGCTGTCGAAGTTCGAACTCGAGCCAGAGAGGCTTCACGCCCTTCTATCTCTTGCAGGGGATTCATCCGACAACATCCCCGGGATTCCGGGAATCGGAATAAAGACTGCTCAGAAGCTTCTGAAGGAGTATGGCGATATCGACGGCATTTACGAGAACATAAGACAGTTGAGTCCGGGACTTAGGAAGAAGCTAATTGACGGGCGAAACTCGCTGGAATTGTCGATGGAACTCGTCAGACTCTTAGATGATGAAGACTTGAAGATCACTCTGGATGATATAAAATACCAAGGCTACAGAAAGAGTGATCTTCGGAAAGTTCTGCTCAAGTTGGAGTTCTCCTCGATAATCAATGAGTATAGTCTGATCGATGAAGCAGATGACTCGCTTTTGGATATAGACGGATACAGACTCTTGAAGAGCGAAAAGGAGCTCGAAAAGCTGTTTGCCAGGATGCGCGAAAATCCTCTGTTCGCGATTGACCTCGAGACTTCCTCGCTGGATCCTCATTCAGCCGAGATAGTAGGCATTTCTGTCTCTTTTGAGGAAGGGACCGGGTACTATATACCAATCGCTCACAAGTCAAATGAATGGCAGGCTGACAAAGATAAGGTTCTCGAGAGACTAAAAGAGCTGCTCGAAGACGAAGCGACGAAAGTGATCGGTCAAAATCTGAAGTTCGACTATTCGGTACTGTCGGTAAACGGCATTCATCCGGTCGACCCTGAGTTTGATACTATGATTGCAGCTTATCTGCTCTCTCCGGATACAAAACGCTTTAATCTTGACGAACTGGCGCTGAAGTTTCTTGGATACAAGACGATCAAATTCGAAGACCTTATGAAGAGGAACCAGTTGGGCACTGATTTTTCAAAAGTGCCGCTGGAAGAGGCGGCACGTTATTCTGTTGAAGATGCAGACATCTCTCTGAGGCTTTCTGGTGTTTTGAGAAAGAAGATATACGAACAGGAGCTCGAGGAGATTCTCAGAGACATAGAGTTGGCTTTGATTCCTGTGCTTGCCGATCTAGAATTGAACGGAGTGTACTTCGACATTCCCTCGCTCAACGGCCTGTCAAAGAAGTACGGAAAGATTCTTGACAAGATTCTTGAAGATCTCTTCACTTTGACCGGGGAGCAGTTCAATCCTAACTCTCCTTCTCAAGTGGGTCGTGTCCTTTTCGACAGACTGGGACTCGCTCCTTCGAAGAAGACCAAGAGCGGCTCTTATTCAACAAGCGCGTACGCTCTTGAAGAGCTCGCAGGGGAACACCCGGCGGTTCAGAAGCTTCTTGACTACAGGAAGTACCAGAAGCTGAAGGGAACGTATCTCGATTCGCTTCCTGCTCTTGTGAACAGCGTGACGGGAAGAATACACACAAGTTACCATCAGACGGGAACGGGAACGGGAAGGCTTTCAAGCAGTAATCCAAATATGCAGAATCTTCCAATAAGAGATGAAGAGGGAAAGGAAATAAGAAAGTGCGTTGTTCCCCAGAAGAAAGGCTGGAAAATAGTCAGCGCAGACTATTCTCAGATTGAGCTCAGAATTCTCGCACATCTTAGCCAGGATGAGCAATTGCTAGATGCCTTCAAGAACGAGAGAGATGTTCACAGCCTCACTGCTTCAAATCTTTATGGAGTCAAGGGAAGCGATGTAACAGAAGAGCAGAGGAGAATAGGAAAAATGGTGAACTTCTCGATAATTTACGGCATCTCTTCTTACGGACTTGCAAATAGGCTGAAGATCCCTTCCAATGTCGCCGAGGAAATGATTTCCAATTACTTCAAAGCCTATCCACAGGTAAGGTCCTTCATTTCCAATACCATCTCTGAGGCCAAAGAGAAGGGCTTTGTCAGAACTATGTTTGGAAGAAGGCGAGAGATACCGCAGTTTAAGACTAGGAATCGAAACGTCATTCAGGAAGGCGAGAGAATTGCCATTAACACTCCTATTCAAGGAACAGCTGCAGATATAATGAAGATGGCTATGATAAAGATCTATAAGCTTCTCAACGAAAACAGCATGGAGAGCTTTGCCATTCTTCAGGTCCACGATGAGATGGTTTATGAAGCTCCCGAAAGTGAGCTTGATAGACTCAAAGAGATTCTGAAGGAGGGAATGTCAAAAGTTGTAACTTTGAGTGTTCCTCTGGATATCGAAATCTCTGTAGGTGACTACTGGTGTTGATAAGGAGAGCAAATACAGTTGAAGGATAAGAGAAGTAAGATCGACTGGACGGCTCTCTCATCGCTCTATCAGTTTGCAGTTATTGTAATTGCTAATATAATGGTCTCAGGAGGTATTGGCTACCTTTTTCATAAGTACGTCGGAATGAATAGACTCTGGATTTCGTTTTTCATGCTTTTCGGAGCTTTTTCAGGCATATATAATGGGATTAGATATTTGATGAAAGAGGCAGAGAGATATGACAGAAACAAGGACAATGATGATCAAGACATCGATAATACTGGCAGTCCTGGCAATGGTTGAAAGCGCCGTCCTTGCATTAACACCTCTGGGCGAGTCAGAACTGGGTGTCTTCTACGGAACATTGTTTGCCATGATCGGTTTGCTCCTGCTAAACTATGATGCACACACTCTAATCAGGGAAAAGAAGAGGGTTCCCGCTGGCTTTATTGCAAGATACGTGCTGTACGGTATCTGTTTTGCAACTGCAGCCACCATCTCCCTCGAGTTTTTTCTTGGAAGCTTTCTCGGAGTGATGAATCTGAAAATCGCCGCAATTGCTTTTGGGGGGTGGCTCTGTGAAACTTAATCTCACTAAGTCTGACAAGATCTTCCTCGGGGTTGTCTTTGGCGGATATGTTGCAGTGATTATCTATATAGTTGCCACGGGCTACAAGTTCCAGCTTGAAGGCGTTGGGCAGCGATGGATATATCAACTGCCGTTTGGAGAAGGGCCGCTCAGCAGGATCAATCCACTAACAATAATCATGACGTGGGTGGTAATGGGGATAGTGATCTTCATGGCAACCAGGGTGAAGGTTTTCAAGCTCGTGCCCGGCAAAAAGCAAAGTCTTCTGGAGGCGTTGCTCGACTATATCTACGATCTCGTGAAGGATTCAGTTTCGAGAAAGGAGTTTGTGAGGCCGATATTCGATATTGCAGCCTCTCTGTTTCTGTTCGTAATCGTCTCAAACTTCATCGGAAGCTTCCCTGGAATAAACGCCATTCCTCTCGAAAGTGGAGGAGTGAAGTTCACAATTCTTTCAGACAGCTGGTACGCTCCTACCTCGGATCTGAACATGAATCTTATGCTCGCCTTCTTCGTTTTTGTCATGAGTCACGTCTACGCGATAAAAGTGAAAGGGTGGAAGAGTTGGGGAAAGAGTTTCTTTGAACCAATATGGTGGATGTTTCCCATTAACATCATCGGAGAAATCGCAAAACCATTATCACATGCTTTGAGGCTTTTCGGAAACATCATGGGCGGATCGATACTGATACTTATTCTTGGCTATCTTGTGAAGTACTTTGTTTTGCCTGCAGCTCTGTGGGGTATTTTCGGACTCTTCTTCGGGGCGATCCAGGCGCTTATCTTCACAATACTCGCAATTGCATATATTAGCTCATTAATAGAGTAAGGAGGTTTTCACAGTGGATATTGGAGAAGGCTTGATGCTGATGGGAAAGTTCATTGGTGCCGGACTGGCAATGGGCATAGGTGCTATCGGTGCCGGTATCGGTGAAGGTAGAATCGGTGCAAGTGCTATGGAGGCAATGGCAAGACAACCGGAAATGATCGGTACTTTGACCACGAGGATGATTCTTGCAGACGCTATCGCTGAAACAACTGGAATCTATTCGCTTGTTATAGCGTTCATGATTCTTCTCGTAGTCTAAATATCTTCCCCTGAATAGAGGAGGGGTGATAACTTGATTGAACTTAATCTGACGGCCATATTGTCGATACTGAACTTTTTGCTGCTCTTCTTTGTTCTGAAGAAGGTGCTATTTGACAAATTCTTCGACATCCTAAGACAGCGAAAAGAAAAGATCAGCAATGAGATAGCTGAGGCCGAGAAAATGCGGACTGAAGCCAACGAACTCAGAAGAGAATACCAGGCAAAAATGGAAGAGGCGCGTTCTGCTTCAGACGAAATCGTAGCACAGGCTGAAAAGCTAGCGGAAGAGATCGTAAGACAGGCAAGAGAAGATGCACAGGACGAGATACAGAGAATGTATAAGTCCGCCGAGCTTCAGATTCAGCGTGAGCGGGAAGAAGCTGCCGATGAGGTAAAAGGAGCGATAGTAACTGCCGCAGTAGCCATAGTAGGAAGGTTTCTTCAAAAGGAAATGGACGAAAACGCAAGGAAGCAATATGCAAAGAGGATTTTGGAGAGCATGGGTGATAAGGAGTGAAGAGAATTCTTTCACTTTCGGCAAAATACGCCAACGCTCTCTTCTTAAGCCTTCCCGAAGAGGCTAGAGAGCAAGGGCTGAAACAGCTCCATGAGCTTTCTAAAAGTGTTTCTAACATCGACCTTTCGAAATTCCTATTCGACCCAACTCTCGATGCAGAGAGAAAGGTAAGGATCTTCCTTAGCTTCGTTGAAAAACCTCTGGAACAGATTGAAAGGTTGATTTCGCTTCTGGTCTCTATGAAGAGGCTTGAATTGCTGGAAGATATCGTGATCTCCTTTGGTGCAAGGCTTTTGCTTGAAAGCAACAGGATTGATGTTGAAGTCGATTCGGCAGTAGCTCTCAGTTCTGAAGAGAGAGTTGCCATTCTCAAGAAAGTGAGAGAAAAGACTGGAATGGAGGGGGTTATGAAGGTCAATATTAATCCATCTCTCATTGCAGGATATGTAATTAAGTTCAGAGACGAAGTAATAGACACAAGTCTCAGCGGTCGTTTAAAGAGAGTGAGCCAGGAGCTGGGCTCGGGCCCTCGGGAGGTGATTGAGTGAAAATCAGTCCATCTGAGATTACGAAAGTCATACAGAATCAGCTAGAGAAGACTGACATAGAGTTTGATTATTTCGAAGCGGGAAAGGTAATACAAATAGGTGACGGCATTGCGAGGGCATACGGCCTCAAAGGTGTAATGGCAAATGAGCTCGTGAAATTCGAGAATAACGTCTTCGGTCTTGCATTGAACCTTGAAGAGGATAATGTAGGTATAGTTATTCTAGGGGAATACAAAGAGATAAAAGAAGGCGACCTCGTCAGAAGGACCGGCAGGATCATGGAGGTCCCCACAGGACCTGAGCTCCTGGGAAGAGTCGTGAATCCTCTCGGAATTCCACTAGATGGAAAGGGGCCTGTTCAAACAAAGAAATTCAGGCCAGTTGAAGTGAAGGCGACTGGAGTTGTAATGAGAAAACCGGTCGACACTCCTCTACAGACGGGAATAAAGGCAATAGATGCGACGATCCCCATTGGAAGAGGACAGAGAGAGTTGATAATTGGGGACAGGCAGACCGGGAAGACGGCCCTAGCAATCGATGCGATAATAAACCAGAAGGGACAGGGCGTGAAGTGCATCTACGTCGCAATTGGTCAGAAGACGGCCGCCCTTGCCAGGATCATCGATAAGCTGAATCAGTTCGGGGCAATGGAGTATACGACGATTGTCTTTGCTTCGGCTTCAGATACGGCATCTCTCTCCTATCTCGCTCCGTATGCGGGAGCTGCAATGGGCGAGCACTTCATGTTTGAGGGCCAGGACTCTCTTGTCATCTACGATGATCTTTCCAAGCATGCATCCGCTTACAGAGAGCTTTCATTGTTGCTGAGAAGGCCGCCTGGAAGGGAGGCTTATCCCGGAGATGTCTTCTATCTGCATTCCAGATTGCTAGAGCGGGCTGCAAGGCTCAACGAGAGTTTCGGTGGAGGCTCTCTCACCGCCTTACCGATCATCGAGACGCAGGCAAACGATGTATCGGCATTCATACCGACTAACGTAATATCCATAACGGACGGACAGATTTATTTGGATCCCAACCTCTTCTATGCGGGAAATCGACCTGCAATCAATGTCGGCCTCTCGGTTTCGAGGGTTGGAGGGGCTGCGCAGATTAAGGCTATGAAGAAGATTGCAGGAAGTCTGAGAATCGAGCTTGCTCAGTACAGAGATTTGCTCTCTTTTGCTCAGTTTGCGACCGAACTCGACAAGGCCACCCGCGACCAACTCACGAGGGGAGAGAAGCTTACGGAACTTCTCAAGCAGGATCAGTACGTCCCAATGCCGGTTGAAGAACAGGTCGCTGTTCTTTACACCGGAACAAAGGGTTATCTTGACGAAATGGAAACTTCGAAGATTTCGAAATTCGAGGCCTCTCTACTCAAGACGCTTCGCAGCTCTTACAGTGATGTACTATCTTCAATAAGAGAGAAGAAGGTCATAGAGGAAGGTATAGAGACCCGTCTTAAGCAAGCTATAGAAGACACCAAGAAGCAGCTTGAAGAGCGAGGTTGATTGACGGTGAGCAAGGGTAAACTGCGTACGATTAAGAAACGCATCGAGTCAACGAACTCGACGATGCAGATTACCCGCGCCATGGAGATGGTCGCGCGGGCCAAAATCAACAAAGTTCAAAAGGGACTGAAGTTCGTCAGGCTATACGAAAGAGCTATGGAGCGGGCTCTCATCAGAGCTTATTTTGGAGATTCGAACCATCCCGACTCCGGGGGTGAAGGAGAGATTCTTCTCGTAGTCAGCTCAGATATGGGACTTGCGGGAGCCTTTAATGCAGAGATAATGAAGGCAGCCGAGCGCGAAGTTGCAAAGTCAAACGTCATACACATCGTTACGGTGGGAATCAAGGCCGAAAGTCATTTCAAGAAGAGCGGAGTACCTATTACTCCTTTCAGTCATTTCTTCGATACTCCCGATCTTGACGAGGCGGCAATTATCGTTGACGATATTGAAGAAATCATGGATAGCAAGAACGCGTCCGGCTTGAAAATGGTTTTCAGCAGTTTCAAGAATCCGCTCGCTCAGATACCGAAGACTGTCAAGCTTCTTCCCGTTGAAGATTTTGAGAAGCCAGACAACGACTTATTTGATTTCGAACCTGAAATCGAGGTTCTGTACGAAGATGTGCTTAATTCGTGGCTTGTAGCCAAAGTTCTTCAGGGCTTATATGAAACGAAGGTCGGGGAACTCTTCTCCAGACAAGCTGCAATGAAGAACGCAACCGAGAATGCAAAGAACATGATAGAGCAACTGACTCTGGTTAGGAATAAACTGCGCCAGTCGAATATCACACAGGAAATAATCGAAGTCGTAAACGGCGCTGAAGCGCTTAACGGTTAATTGATTTTGGAGGTGTGAGTGTGCCCGACAAAAAGGAACAAAATATTGGGAAAATAATCGCGATAACTGGTCCGGTCGTAGACGTATCATTCGAAGGAGCGAGGCTTCCCGACATTCTGAATGCCCTGAAAGTAAAGAACGAATTCTTAGATAAAGAGATAGTACTCGAAGTTGCCCAGCTGATTGGAGATAACAGCGTCAGGGCAATTGCCTTGGACAGTACAGACGGACTCGTGAGGGGCCAGGAAGTACTTGATACTGAAAAGCAGATCACCGTACCTGTCGGAGAAGAGATTCTCGGAAGAATGTTCAATCTTCTCGGCGAACCGATCGACGAACTTGGAGAGGTAAAGTTTGCCGATCACTGGGAGATACACAGAGCGTCTCCTTCAGTCACCGACCAGCAGACCGAAGTCGAGATACTTGAAACGGGAATAAAGGTCATCGATCTTCTTGCGCCATTCAGCAAGGGCGGAAAGATTGGCTTCTCCGGAGGTGCCGGAGTCGGAAAGACGGTTCTCGTTATGGAACTCATAAGAAACTTCGCAATCGAGCAGAAGGGGCTTTCTGTCTTTGCCGGAGTCGGTGAGAGAACTAGAGAGGGAAATGATCTTTGGCTCGATATGCAGGAGGCCGGTGTCATTGAAAATACCGCTCTCGTTTTTGGGCAGATGAACGAACCTCCTGGAGCAAGATTCAGAATCGGTCTCTCTGCTATAACCATGGCTGAATACTTCAGAGATGTTCAGAAGAAGGACGTTCTCGTATTCATTGACAACATCTTCAGATTTGTTCAGGCCGGTTCAGAGGTTTCGGCTCTCCTTGGAAGAATGCCTTCAGCGGTTGGTTACCAACCGACATTGGGGACTGAAATGGGAAACCTGCAGGAGAGGATCACCTCGACGAGATCTGGTTCTATTACTTCCGTCCAGGCAATATACGTTCCTGCGGACGATTTCACTGATCCGGCGCCTGCTACTACCTTCAGCCATCTCGATGCGACCGTTAACCTTTCGCGTTCAATAGCCGAGCAGGGGCTGTACCCGGCCGTTGATCCGTTGGATTCGACGTCGAAAAATCTTGATCCCGTAGTTGTGGGCCAGGAACACTACCAGGTCGCAAGAAGCGTCCAGGAAGTTCTTCAGAGATACAAGGACCTTCAGGACATCATTGCGATTCTGGGTATGGAAGAGCTGTCTGAAGAGGATCAGCTAGCCGTTCAGAGAGCGAGAAAGATCCAAAGGTTCTTGACGCAGCCGTTCTTTGTCGCTGAGAAATTCAGTAACATGGATGGGAAATACGTCCCCATTTCCGAAACGATACGTGGGTTCAAAGAGATACTCGAGGGCAAACACGACTCTCTTCCTGAACAGTCCTTCATGATGGTTGGCACGATTGATGAAGCCGTTGAGAAGGGCAAGAAGCTTACGAAGGGTGAATGACTTGGCATTGAAGACCACGATAATCACGCCTTATGAGATCGAGTGGGAGGGAGAAGCAGATTACATCTCCTTCCGCTCGACCGAAGGGGAGATAGGCTACCTGCCTGAAAGAGCTCCAGCTCTTATGAAGTTGACCGTTGACGTAATGGAGATAACGTCAGGTTCTAAGACTTTGCGGTTTGCCGTTCACGGAGGATACGTTCTCCAGGAGAGAGACAGCTTGACTATTGTGACCGATGCCGCCG
This sequence comes from Mesotoga sp. Brook.08.105.5.1, assembly GCF_002752635.1. Taxonomy (NCBI): domain Bacteria; kingdom Thermotogati; phylum Thermotogota; class Thermotogae; order Kosmotogales; family Kosmotogaceae; genus Mesotoga; species Mesotoga sp. Brook.08.105.5.1. The sequence continues at coordinate 51,758 of NZ_AYTW01000041.1, read as the reverse complement.
AAACTCCTGAGGAGATTAGCGTAGAAAGAGCAAAGCAGCGGCTAAAGAGAGCAGAGGAATTGCTGGAAGTAAGTAAATCCAGGCGCGAAAGGGCTAGAAACGAGGCCAAACTGCAAAGACATATGCTTAGAATCAGAGTGGGGTCTGGGGAATAGCTGCTCCTCTTGAAGAGCCGTCCTCCGAGAAGAGCATCAGTTGCAAGTTCCCTGTTGCAAGTTGCAAGACTTTGAAGAAGCCAGTCTGCTTAGGCAGGCCAGTCTTTGCTTCGCAAAGGCAAGTTCCGCTTCGCGGGCAAAAGAGCCGCTGGACGCTGGAAAGAACCGCTTTGCGCTTAAGAGCGGAGAACCTGCTGATCGCTTTGAAGAGCAGTCCTCCGTTATGCGTCCCAGATCATGGACCCGTCCTACGATAAGATCAATCGAGGAACTGCGTTGTCGAGACGTTCGCTGCGCTCATTAGAAGGCTCCAATTGACACGTTAACCGTTGACGGTCCGCCGTCCTCCGAGAAGAGCATCAGTTGCAAGTTCCCTGTTGCAAGTTGCAAGACTTTGAAGAAGCTAGTCTGCTTAGGCAGGCCAGTCTTTGCTTCGCAAAGGCAAGTTCCGCTTCGCGGGCAGAAGAGGCGCTTGACGCTTAAGAATAAGGACCCGTTGATCGCTGTGAAATGCGGTTCTCCGTTGACAGTCCAAGGGCATGGACCCGTCCTGCGATAAGATCAATCGAGGAAGTGCGTTGTCGAGGCGTTCGCTGCGCTCACGAGAAGGTGGGAGAAAAGCCAGTCACTGCTGAAATAAGACGCAATGCCGCCTTCGGCGGGACGCAAGGCGCCGAAGAGCATCGGCGGACGCAAGGCCCGCCTCACCGGATCGCAATGCCCGGAAAGGCATCACTTCCTACTTTTGAAGAGGTCTATCGATCTTTCATTTAATTGCGTTTTCTCTTGAATGCTTCTATCAAATCCGTTTTTCTCTCTTCGCCTCTGAGAAGAGCGGCGACATTCTTCCGGTGTCTGAACAGAGACAGCCCGAAGAAGGCGAGCATCCAAAGACCTACGGCGTAGCCTTCAGTCAGGAAGAGGATGCTAGATAAAATCGCCAGAGCAAGAACTGAACCAAGGGAAACGTATTTAGTGAGCAGAACGATCGGTACCCATATTCCAAAGAAGACCGCAACATACCACGGTAATGTCCCTGAAAGCGTCCCCACCGTGCAGGCAACGGCTTTGCCACCTCTGAATCTGAGGAAAATCGAATAGCTGTGGCCCACTGCTGCAAAGAAACCGATCATCATACCTTCGGGCAATGAGACTCCAAAGACAGCTCTAGCGATTATCACGGGAATGAAGGCCTTCACCCCATCCAGAATCATGGCGACGGCACCAGCATAGCCCCCCATGCTTCTAAGAACGTTTGTTCCACCTACGTTTCCACTGCCCACCCTGGTAATATTCACGCCCTTAACAAGTGGCACAATGAAACTGAAGGGGATGGAACCCATAATATATCCAACAAGAGCAAATACTACGTACCTCATCTCTTCCTCCTGAGCTTCAAGAAGATTGGAGTTCCGTCGAATGGATCGAAATTAAGCCGAATCGTGTTTCTAATCCCTCTAAGATAAGGCTCGGTAAAGAGCGTAGGGTCGTTTACATTCAGCATTATTATCGGCGGCCTGCTTGAGATCTGGGAACCGTAATATATCTTGCCTCGCTTCTTCCCCTTGCCGGGTGCCGGCGTTCCCTCCGAGTATCTCTGAATGAGAGTGTTAAGAAGGCCGGTCGGAATTCTTAGGTCTATCTTCTTACTTACAAGCCTAATGTTGTCGATAAGATCGTCCATACCTTCACCGGTCTCGGTTGAGGTGAAGAGAACGGGACTGTAGTCTATGAAGTATAGGTCCTGTTTGAAGGTTCGCAGCAACGCCTTCCTGCGTCTATCATCAGCAAGGTCCGATTTGCTGAAGACAGCAATGGTCGCCTTACCGTTCTTTTCAGCGAGTCCAGCGATGCGCTGGTCTTGATTGCCAACTCCGTCAGCCGAGTCAATTACCATTAGTATGATATCGGATCTCTCCAGAGCGTCAATTGCTCTCATTACGCTGTAGTATTCAACATTCATTACCTTCACCTTAGACTTCTTCCTCATTCCTGCAGTGTCAATGAAGGTCATTGGTATACCGTCTACAACGACAGTCTCATCGACTGTATCTCGGGTTGTCCCCGAGACTTCAGTTACAAGGCTTCTTGGACTGCCGACTATCCAGTTGAAGATAGAGGACTTTCCCGCGTTTGGCTTACCGACAATTGCTATTTTCAGATCGCTTTCTTCGCCACTTTCCGCTTGTATCGAGTGTCCCAGCGAGGTCAATCGATCGAAGATCTCGTCGAAAAGCAAATCGATGTTAAGACCGTGGGCCGAGGATACCTTTATGGGATCTCCAAAACCAAGTGAAAAGATCTCGTTTCCCATACTTGAATAAAAGTTATCGGGGTTCTCAACCTTGTTGGCAACGAAGATCACTTCAAGTCTCTGCTTTCTCAAGTAATCTGCGAGTTCGATATCGGCACTTGTAAGCCCGCTTCTTCCATCGACAACAAAAAGAATGAGGTCTCCCTCACTCAGAAGCTCAAGGGTGACCTCTTTCATCTTTTCTTCAACGATGTTTTCTGGATTCTCAAATAGTCCACATGTGTCTACAAGCTGAAAGGTTCTCTGTTGCCAGTTAACTCTCCCTACCGTGAAGTCACGGGTAACCCCTGGAATGTCATCAACTATAGCTCTCCTACCACCAACAAGTCTATTGAATAGAGTCGACTTTCCAACATTTGGTCGTCCGATTATCAGGACGGTGGCCACTAGAGGCTTTCTCCTTCTTCCTCAAGCTGATTCTTAATCATTTCTCCAAGGCTGTTGGAACTGACGGTTCCATTATCGTTGAAATCCTTGAGAACTTTCTCGGTCTCGGCCGCTTCTTTATCTTTTATGAGCTGCCTTATCGACACAACCATGTTTCGAGTGTCGTTATCCGGGTCGTAAACCAAACGGATTATCTTGAATTGATCATGCTTACCGACTTCAACCGAGTCCTCGATATTCTCTGTCCGCTCAAGAGATACCTGCGAAACGGGCAAGAAGGCCTCAACACCGTATGAGTCGACCATGATTATTGCTCCAGACTTCGTGAGTCTTGTCACGGTCCCACTAACTTGATCTCCCACAGAAAGCTCTTCGGAAACCTTCTCCCAGGGATCGGGAGTTGCCTGTTTTATGCTAAGCCTCATCCTCCTGTTAACTGTATCTATAGAAAGTATCTTTACCTCTATTTCTTCTCCTTCTTTAACAACATCCTCGATTCTATCGACGAAGTTCCACGAGACCTCAGATACCGGAACAAATCCAGATACGTACTCTTCAAGCTCGAGAATTACCCCGGTAGGCAATACCTTTGCCGTCTTAGCCTTTAGAACGTCTCCCTCTTTGTACTTGTCGCCGATGTTTTCCCACGGGTCGCCCAGGGCTTCCCTGTAAGAGAGTGAAAGGGTCCGCTTTTCTTCGTTTATCTCCTTGATGTTCACTTTGACCTCGTCTCCAACTTCTACAACGCTCTTGAGATCCTTCTTGATGTTTCCCCAGAATACTTCTGAAATGTGTACTAATCCTTCCACTCCGGGCTCAAGCGATACGAAGAAACCGAACGGGGTGATGTTTTTTACCGTTCCAACGACCGTAGAACCGACTTCGTATTTTTCCTTCAAGGTCGACCAAGGGTCTTCCGTCATCTGCTTAAGCGAGAGAGATATCTTCTTCTCTTTTTCATCGATTCCAATTACCTTTGTCCTGACCGTCTCGCCGGGCTTCAGTAGATCGCTTATCCTCACACTTGGATCCCAGCTCATTTCAGATGCCGGAATAAGCGCAGTTACATTGTCGTTTAGCTTCACGAAGGCGCCGAAATTCTTTATTGACTCGACTTTGCCTTCCAGTTCCTGGCCGACTTCGATTGTCTTGAAGTAGGCATTTATTGCCTCTTCCTGAAATGCTTTTAGCGAAACTACTACGTTTATTCCATTTCGTTGTCTCTTAAATCTTATGACCTTGAACTTCATTGTTCCTTCTGGAGCCGGATCTCCCTTTCGGATTCCCGACTCTGAGCCTGGAAGAAATGCGGGCACCGTCTTCAAAAGCCGCACATTGTACCCGGCGTTCGTCTCCGAAACTATCTTTCCGTCAATGGCTTTGCCTTCTCTGTAAGCCTTCTCAACCTTGCTGACCGCTTGCCTGGCATGGACTCTCTTTTCAGAAACAGTGCTTCTTCCTTCCTCTTCGTTGGTCTTGATGACCATGACTTCTATCTTATCTCCAACGTTGTACTCTTCTAGATCATTCACTAACTGGTCCGCAGGAACGAACCCATCGAGCTTCCCGTCCATAATCACCATCAGTCCATCAGGCTGGACGGAGAAAACCTCTGCATCCTTTCTATTTCCTTTCCTTGCCGAGGAAACATCCATCTGTTCAAATATTTCCTCCATGCTCAGGTTTTCATCTTGCTGTTTCATTTTCTCTTCCATTGTTGGTTACCTCCCTCATTTTGTCTATGTAATCCAGTATCTTCTGGATTTGTTCGTACGGAGTTGATGTACCGCTAATCAGAGCAACCTTCCCCATATCACCTTGAGGAAGATCCGATAGATCTGTTGCATGAAGCGCCTTTTTACCGAGTCTCTCTACTATTCTTACAAGCTTCTTTGTATTTGAACTGTTCTTTCCACCTATCACAATAACCGTATCAACTACGCTTGCAAGTCGTTCTGCCTCAGATTCTCTCTGAATTGTGACCTTGCAAATAGTGTTATGAACGGTTACACGACCCCGAAGCTTTTCCTTAACAAACTCTGCGAACTCCTCGAAATCGCTGTTGCTCATCGTAGTCTGCGAAACGATCGCAACACGTTCAAGGCCTTCAAGCTCTTTCAATACTTCGTTATAGTCATCTCCCGGTTCCACAATGAGATACTTGTCAAGCCTACCCGAAAGAGCCGTAACTTCCGGGTGGTTCTTCTTGCCATACACCACAACAAAGTTGCCTTGCTGCTCGAGATCGACCGCCAGGCTAAATACATTGTACACTATAGGACAAGTAAGGTCTATTACTTCATCGAAAACGTGTCGTAATTTCTCCTCCGAAGCCGGATCTACTCCATGAGCCCTTATTACTGCAACGCCATCATGTTTTTCATTCAACAGTCTGTCTTCGATTACTTCAAGACCCAGCTCCCTGAGATCGTTCATCACCTTCTCATTGTGAACGATCTCTCCCGTCGCGAAAACTTTTTTTCCTGATTTTAGAAGCTTAATCGTTTCTCTGACTGCCCTGTCGACTCCGTAGCAAAACCCTACAGATTTCGCAAGGTGCACTTTCTGCCTCTTCTCTGCAAGGGTCACTATGGTAGAAACTACTTCCTCGATACCCATCTTCGTCGTATCTAACGTAATGGCATCCGTAGCAGGCTTTAGCGGCGCAACTGATCTAGTTGAGTCATTGTGGTCTCTACTTTCGATTTCGGCTAGTATCTCCTCTAAATCAGCGGCAATTCCGCTCGATCTGAGTTGTTCCAGCCTTCTCCTTGCCCTCTCGATCACCGAGGCTGTAAGAAAAATCTTCAACTCCGCTTCGGGAATAACCACTGTTCCTATGTCACGGCCTTCCATGACTACGTTGCCTTGTCTTGAAAGACTTCTTTGTTGCTCCGTAAGGAAGTCCCTGACATACGAGTACCTAGCAATGTCCGAAGATAGAAGAGATACCTCTCTCGTTCTTATTTCATCGCCGACCGGAGTGCCGTCTAACGTTATGCCTGAATCAGAGAGCGAAAAATATGTATGACTCATCAACTCCGTCATCGATGCGAGATCGGAGAAACATACACCGGCCTCTCTTGCCTTGAGGGCAAGCGCTCTGTACATCGCACCGGTGTCTATGTAAGTGAAATTCAGTCTTGATGCTACAAGTCTAGCTACAGTCGATTTTCCTGATCCGGCGGGACCGTCGATCGCAATCCTCAAATCTAGTCCCCCGCGTCCCTTACCTGAAGCTTCAGAAGATCCAGTTGATTGCGGGACACCTCGGATGGAGCAGATGTCATTAAATCGGCACCGCTAGCTACCTTCGGAAAGGCAATAACCTCTCTTATAGATTGAGCTCCGACGATTATAGCAACTATTCTGTCTAGTCCAGGTGCGATTCCCGCATGCGGAGGCGGACCGTACTTGAAGGCATCAAGCAGGTAGCCGAACTTCTCCTCCGCCTCTTCACGCGAAAGACCTATGAGATCGAAGACCCTGCTCTGAATGTCTCTTCTGTGTATTCTCACAGATCCACTGGCAACTTCGTATCCGTTGAGAACCAGATCATAAGCCTTGGATCTAACTCTTAGCGGATCGGTTTCGGCGTACTTTTCGAGGTCTTCTAAATCAGGCATAGTAAAGGGGTGGTGTTCGGCCTCAATCCGTCCTTCCTCCGAGTTGTAGGAGAACATCGGAAAATCAGTAACCCAGAGGAAGTCAAACCCCTCTACCGAAAACTCCTCTTCCTTAATAACCTTTCCTCTTATCTGCCCAAGAGCTTTGGAAAGTGCAAGACTCTCGCCAATAGAGAAGAGCACTAGATCTCCTCTTTCCGCTTTGAAGAAGGAAATCACTTTCTCGAGTTCATCGGGACAATGCTTCAGGATAGAGGATTTCAAACCGTCACCCTCTACCTTTGCCCACATCAGACCCCCCAGGGAACTATCTCTTGCCAAGGCGGTATACTCGTCCAGTTTCTTCCTCGAGAAATGGTCTGCCTTACCTTTGACAAGCAATCCCTTTACACGTTCGCCTCTATTTATCGCTTCATTTATGACTCTGAACTCAGTTCCAGCAAAAACCTCCGTGATGTCTCTTATCTCCATCCCATATCTGGTGTCTGGCTTATCGCTGCCATACAGGTCGACAACCTCTTGATAGGTGAATCTCCGGAATGGAGTCGGAATATCTGCCGAGACAGCCTCTGCAAATGCATGCTTCATCAAACCCTCGGCCATAGAGAAGACATCCTCTTCATCTGCAAAAGACATCTCAACGTCTATCTGCGTGAACTCAGGTTGCCTGTCGGCCCGAAAGTCTTCGTCTCTGAAGCACTTTGCGATCTGGTAGTACCTGTCGAAACCAGAAACCATCAGCAACTGCTTGAAGATTTGAGGAGACTGGGGCAAAGCGTAGAACTTCCCGGGTTTCAACCGCGAGGGTACGAGAAAGTCCCTGGCCCCCTCAGGCGTAGATTTCCCGAGAATAGGAGTCTCCACATCCACAAATCCATTTCTGTTTAGATACTCCCTTGCCGCCTGCACAAAACGATGCCTGGTCAATACATTGCGCTGCATCTTCGGGCGTCTTAGATCGAGGTATCTATACCTGAGATGCATCTCTTCTGAGGACTCTTCGTCTATGTTTATATAAATAGGCGGTACTTCTGCATCTGAAAAGAGTTCCAATTCGGAGGCAAACACTTCGATTTCTCCTGTGGGGAGCTTCTTATTTACAGCATCCTCAGGCCTCTTTCTCACAGATCCAGTTACCGAAATGCAGAACTCGTTTCCCAGCTTTAAGGCCTGGCTATAGAGGTTAACATTCTGAGGATCGAAGACAACTTGCGTCAAGCCATACCTGTCCCTAACTTGAACGAACTTGATACCCCCAAGATCCCTGATACGATCGACCCAGCCGTTGAGTGTTACTGCTTTTCCCGTGTCGGATGCCGTCAATTCGCCACAGGTGTGCGTCCTTTTCTTCAACACCAACACCTCCCACAGAGTTAATATTACCATGCCACTTTCTAGGATGGAATCTCGATTTGTGGTAGAATCATTTAGAATATTTCCTTCGGGGAGGTGTAGAAATTGAAAATGAAACTTTTACTTGCCTCACTGCTTATTTTCGGTCTGGCATTCACTTCAGCTTTCGCTGCCGTCAATTATGTAGACGTCAGTTCAAATCACTGGGCATACGATGCGGTGATGAGACTTTCTGACCTAGGCATTCTGACAGGTATTGTTCAAGCCGATGGCAGGACTTACTTCAATGGAAACGATCCACTCACAAGATATCAGACAGCGGTAATGCTGAAGAAGACACTCGATTATGTTGAGCTGAATTTCGCAAAGCATGGCACTGTTCAGCAGTCAGGTACTGTCGATGGAACTATCATGTCCCGTCTTGAAGCTCTCGAGCTTGCCCTTACCGATTCTAGCGGAAGGCTAATCGATACCATGGATCTTCAGTTACGGATCACTGCTTTGGAGAACAGAATCACTTCTCTTGGAATCTCCACCAACGGGAGCGTATCTCAGAGCACCGTTGAATCCTTGAGGCAGCAGATCATGAAGTTCGTCGAGGACCTTTCTCTGACTACGAAGAAGCTCGATACTCTGGCCGTTGACGTTCAAAACGTTCAGAACTCCATGTCAAATCTTGCCGTCATGGAATCGAGAGTCAACGATGCTGTGAGAAGAGTTGATACTCTTAGCGGAAACATCAGCACAATCCAGAGTTCGCTTTCTTCAAACGAAAGATCTATATCCACTCTAGACTCTGCTGTTCGATCTCTCTCGTCTTCACTAAGCGACTACGATGCGAAGCTCAGTACGATTACAAACAGAGCTTCTGCAAACGCTATTGAGATCGCATCTCTAAAAGAATCAATGGCGACAGTGACTGCAAATGTGGCGACTGTTAGGGATCTTCAGAACAAGATTTCTTCGCTTGAGAATCAGATCGCAAATGTGAGGCTTCCCGCCGATGCTGTAAGCAAACTCGATGAGCTTTCTGCGAGAATCAATGCGATTTCCTCTGACTACGCGAAGATCGGTGATTTGCAGAACTATGTGACGAAGACCGACCTAAAGGCGAATTTGAATCTCTACGCAGGTGTTGACGAGCTTGCCAAGGTAAAGAATTCGAACGAATTGCTTACCAAGGATATCGAGACTTTGAGAAAGGACTTCACTTCGGAAACCGGAATCATCAAAGGCGATATCGGCAATCTTCAGAGAAGCATAAACGCGATAAATGAAATCGTCACTATTCACGAGAATGAACTGGCTGGACTGAAGTCTTCTGTCAGCACAGTATCCTCTCTGAGAAGCGACTTGAATGCACTGAATACGAAGTTCAACGCCCTTACCGATCAACAGTCCAAGAACTTCGCTGCAAGTCAGGCGAGTGTTGCTGAACTAGAGGCTAGGATGAATGAAGCAATGGATATGCTGAACGTCTCGGTAGATGCAAACCTGTCAAAGATTTCTCTCAGCATGGATACTATCAATACTCAGCTTGGAAAGAATGAGAGCGAAATCAAGGCTCTCAAGACCAGAACAGACTCATTGGAATCAAGACTGAATGCAACTGTGGTGAACCTCGAGAGATATGTAAAAATAAGCGATCTGGAGACCCAGCCAGTAATCGTAAACCTCTCTGAGAGAGTAGCCGAAATCAACAGCGCAACGATTGATGCAGCCACAAAGCAGGATGTAGAGGCTCTTCAGAAGAAGACTTCTCCTTGGTTGATTCTTTCTACTGTGAGTTCTCTGGCAGCTCTAGGAATATCCATCTGGGTTCTTATTGCCTCAGGCATAATATAGTAGAAGAGCTATCGTAATGATTGACCCGGGGTTTAGCCCCGGGTTTTTGCTATAATTGAAGCTGACGAGTTGTTGCTGGAGGTGCTTGATGAGAGTCGCAGAGATTTCTTCACTTAGTAAACATATAAACGAACACGTACAGATAAGGGGCTGGCTTAGAAGAAGGAGATCGAGCGGGAAGATTCAGTTCCTCTTCTTGAGGGACGGCTCGGGCTTCATTCAGGGCATCGTCGAGAAGTCAAGCGTCCCAGAAAGCGTATTCCAGGTAGCGGCTTCACTTAAGATGGAGTCAAGCGTGATTGTTTCGGGACTTGTGAAGGCAGAAGAAAGAGCTCCAGGCGGAGTCGAACTTTTCGTGGAGGATCTTCAGATAATCCAGATTCCCGAGAAAGACTTCCCGATAAACAAACCGGATCATTCAATCGATTTTCTGATGGACAACAGGCATCTGTGGCTAAGAACTCAGCGTCAGACCCATGTGCTGAAGATTCGTCACGAGATAATCCGTGCCGTAAGGGAGTTCTATAACGATCGAGGTTTTGTGCTTATCGATACGCCTATCTTCACCGGCTCGATTGGCGAGAGCGCAGGCAATACATTCGAGATAGACTACTTCGATTACGGGAAGGCTTACCTCGCTCAGACGGGGCAACTTTATCTTGAAGCAGCAGCCATGGCTCTCGGAAAGGTCTACAACCTTGGCCCCACTTTCAGGGCGGAGAAATCGAAGACCCGCAGACACCTTATTGAGTTCTGGATGAACGAAGCTGAAGTCGCCTATTATGGTCACGATGACAATATTAAGCTGCAGGAAGAGCTAGTAACTTATGTAGTGAAGAGCACTCTGGAACGCGCCGGAGAAGATCTTAAATCAATCGGAAGAGATACATCGAAACTGGAGAAGATCGAGACTCCATTCCCAAGAATAACTTATGACGAAGCAGTGAGACTTCTACAAAACAAGGGATTCGAGATTAATTGGGGCGACGATATTGGGGGTGATGAAGAAACGGCGATTGCAAATGAATTCGACAAGCCGATCGTTGTGGAGCGTTATCCGAGAATGATGAAGGCCTTCTACATGCAGCCTGATCCAGAGAGACCTGAAGTAGTACTCTGCGATGACATGCTCGCTCCTGAGGGCTATGGAGAGATAATTGGGGCATCTGAGAGAATATATGACCGAGACTTGCTTATTGAGAGGATTAACGAGTATGGTCTAGACGTTTCTTCTTATGACTGGTATCTTGATTTGCGCGATTATGGAACGGTCCCTCACAGCGGTTTTGGGATGGGTATAGAGCGTATCGTTGCCTGGATAGCAGGACTTGAGCACATCAGAGAAGCGATACCCTTCGCCAGAACCCTTTACAGAATTCATCCGTAGGAGGCACTATGGAAGAAGAACGTTTTCTTACTCCAGGTAAGGTCCAAGAGGATAGTTCAATAAAGAGCCTCAGGCCGAAAAACCTTGGGGAGTATATCGGCCAATCGAAAATCAGGCGAAGACTTAGCATAGCAATTGAAGCAGCCAAGGTACGTCAAGAGGCCCTTGACCATGTTCTGCTTGCAGGCCCTCCGGGTTTGGGCAAGACCACCCTCGCACATATCATTGCGAACGAGCTGGGCTCGGAGATCTATGTCACATCTGGACCGGTTATTGAGAAACAGGGCGATTTGGCCGCTATCTTGACCGGGCTGGAGCGGAACGATGTTCTTTTCATAGACGAGATTCACCGGCTGAATAGAACCGTTGAAGAGATTCTTTACTCTGCTATGGAGGATTTCCAGCTAGATATTATGATCGGCAAGGGTCCCAGTGCCCGATCGATTCGTCTTGATCTGAACCCGTTCACCCTTGTCGGAGCTACGACGCGCAGTGGTTTCATAGGTGCGCCTTTGAGAAACAGATTTGGAATGATTCTAGAGATGGAGTTCTATCCCGATAAGGATCTGAAACAGATCATTATTAGATCGGCAGCGCTTCTCGGAACATCGATAAGAGAAGACGCGGCAATCCTTCTTGCCCGAAGGTCGCGTGGAACGCCTAGAATTGCAAACAGGCTCCTGAGAAGAGTCAGGGATATCTCCACAGTTGAAGGGGGAAAGGAGATTACAGTTGATACTGTTCAGTCGGCAATGACGCTCCTTTCTATTGACGAGGAGGGACTAGATTCGATGGACAAGCGCCTCTTATCTGTCTTGATTGAGAGTTATAATGGTGGGCCTGCGGGCGTCAAGGCAATCGCGGCATCAATCGGGATAGAACCGGAGACAATCAGCGAAGTCTACGAGCCGTTCTTGCTGCAGAACGGCTTCCTGGTAAGGACAAACCGAGGAAGAATGGTTACGGAAAAGGCTTATCGCCATTTGGGATTCCCATTTGAATCACGTAATTCACCTCTTTGGAACTACATTGATCAGAGAGAAGGGGATGAAGACTAATATGACATTCGGGCTTGATCGCTCAATCTGTTGTGCTGATTTAGATTTCTCTTCGGGCTGATCACAGTTTTCCAATTCAATGTATTCTTTGTAGTCGTTTTACGAATCTGGTAGTCGTTTTTCTTTGTTGTGGGGTGAGAGTTGTGAAGGCAGCGGTGTTCTATAACAGAACGAGAATCTCCTCTGAAACACTGAACTGGCTTTCAAGGGAAATTGAATCTCACGGAATCGCTACTTCGTTTTGTGAGGATGGTACTTCGTGCTTACCGGCAAGAACAGAAGTAATTCTTACCTTCGGTGGCGACGGGACTGTTCTCAAGGCAGTGCCTCTGGCAGTAATGAACGATCTGCCGATAATGAGCTTCAGAGTTGGTAGTGTAGGCTTTCTCGCAGCCTTTGAACTCAGTATGCTCCACACTGCACTTGATCTACTTCTCCTCGGAAAACTTGAGAGCGTCACAAGACATGTAATGGAGATAGAAATCGGAGACTCTATCAGATATGCTCTTAACGACTGCGTTGTAGAACGTTCTTCACCAAGCAGGACCGTTTCTTTCAGTGTGAATGTGTGTGGGCAGAGCAGTTATCCCGTTGTTGGTGACGGTATTGTCTTCGCGACAAACACTGGTTCAACTGCATACTCGATGGCCGCCGGGGGTGCTCTGGTAGATCCAGATGCCGGCTGCTTTCAGGTTACTCCCATATGTCCTCATAACCCCTTCGTCGGATCGGTCGTTCTCGCCGCTTCGAGAAGAGTTCTAATGGAAGTGAGGCAAGACAAGGGCTATCCTATTGAGGTCTACGTTGACGGAACATTTGTTTCGAATATCAGGACGGGAGACAAGATCAACGTCGGTCTTTCAGAAAAGATAGTGTCTCTCCTCAGAGAAGGAAGCTTCGATTTTGTTGCTCTTCTCAAGAAGAAGCTGGCCTTTGGAGGTCGACTGAAAGATGATATCTAAAGTTGGTCTCGAAAGAATAGGAAACCTGAGAATTGAGATTCTCAGAATGGCGCGATATGTCCAGAGCATATTTAACAAGACATCTGTTGCTGTTCTAGAGAGAAATGAACACCAGGCAAGAGATGTGATTTATTCCGACTCTGTGATAGATTATCATCAGGTGGAACTACAAGCAATGATAATCGGCCTAACCGGAATACTGACGCCAACAGGAAAAGAATTAAGACTCTTGACTCTCTCGATGAATATCGTCAGCACTCTTGAAAGTATAGGCGACAAGTGTGTGTTTATATGTGAGAGGGGATTGTCACTTTCAAAGCGTCCGCCGATAGGCTATCATGAAAAACTGAAGACGATGTTCGAATCTGTCTCCGTAATGACAAAAGGCGCAATAGACAATTTGGTTGACCCCTCTCTTTCTGAAGCTGTAAGATTGTGTAAGAATGACGATTTCGTTGATCGAATTCAGGAAGAGGTAAAGACCGATCTCGTTCGCTACTGCGAAGAATCGCCATCAATAATCAGCAGAGCACTAGACTTAATGATGGTTTTCGGAGCTCTGGAAGAGATAGCAGATCATTCGACTGAACTTATGGAAGCAGCAGTGTATATTGAAACCGGCAAATACTATAGATGTGTTAATGACGGTTTCCAACCCATTGATTTCAATGCCCAGAACAACAAGGGGTGATTCTTCTTGAAGACTCTTATAAAGTACATAGGAGCTCAAGCATTAGGTTCGATTTTTATTGGTCTGGTTGGGTTCATAATTTTCGTGAGCTTAGAGTTACTCTACTACTTGTCTGACATGATAATAAGATACAAGGTGGGCATAGATAAGCTCTTCTTGCTCATTTATTACAATCTTCCCGAGTTCATTGTTCTTGGAATACCGGTGGGAATACTCCTGGCTATCTTCTGGGTACTCTCGAGAATGAGATCGGACAACGAACTGATTGCCCTGCAGACGCACGGAATATCTCTCAAACGGCTCGTAATTCCCTTCCTGCTTATTGGGGTTCTTTTCAGCGGCTTTGCTTATCTGCTTAACGACTATCTTGTCCCCACGGCCTCAACAAAGGCAAGTGAGGCAATGGCAAGATTTGTTTACAGACAACCTGAAGTCACGCTGAGAGAAAATGTTTTCATGCAGGACGGTCAGGGGAGAATGATATACGTAAGAAGAATAGATCAGAAAACAAAAGAGCTTAAGAATGTCTCGATTTATGAGGTCTACAGAGGTCAGGTTACGTTGACGACTGCTGAGAGTGCCATCATTGTTCCAAATAAATGGATATTGAGTGATGCCAAGATTTACCAGACAGATGAGTCAGGCTTTCTGGGAGTTGAGATGCATTTCGGTACTGCAGAATTTGAAATTGATGACGACATTGAACGATACCTGGCGAGCTTCAAATCTCCGAAGGAGAAAACTAGTGCCGAGCTGAGAGAAGACATAAAGGCGTTCAAGAACACCGGCATAAATACTTCTTCGCTCGAAGTCGCTCTGCAGGAAAAGTATTCGATGTCGATCGCTCCTCTCGTTATTGTCTTGCTCGGTGTTCCGGTTTCGCTTATGTTCAATCTTCAATCGAAGTCTTGGTCGGTTATTCTGACCTTCTTGCTCGTTGTCATATATCAAGGATCGGGTGCATGGCTTAGCGGTATGGGGAAGGAGAATCTGATTAACCCCTCTCTTGCCCCGTGGATTCCGAATATCGTCTTTTCTATCCTTGGTGTCGTAATCTACTCGCTCATAGATACGAAAGCCAGTTACCGGCTTTCGGAATTCTTCACGAGAATCCTGAAGGGTTCCGCCATTGTTATAATCCTGCTTGTTCCAGGCTTACTCGAAGGATCAAATGTGAGGATCGTGGGGGGAACGATCGCTGGAACGAAAGACGGCAGAGAGATACTCATTGGAGACGGCGTGAGAGTAGAGTACTTCAGTGAGACTATGACGGCAACTATAGATGCGTCGAATGCCTCTATACTGAATATCGACTCCACACCGGAATCGATCTCATTCTGGGGTAACGTGAAGATGGTAAGTGACGAGACAACTATAGTCTCAGATAGATTGATTCTTGATCTAACGAACGAGAGAGTCGAAAGTATGCAGGTGTTCTCGCGCACTGAGATTGAAGTGCCAGCGTCCAGAGGCGATACATCCAAGACAGCTTCGAAAGTCCCGTTCTATGTTTACGGCGATTATGTTCAATCGACTATGGAAGCATCACCTACCCTGAACATAACGGACGGCTACATAACCACTTGCGATAAATCTCACCCCCATTACAGATTCAGGGTCTCATCGGCAGTTGTGACGCCTGGAAAGGGGATGTCGGTGCAGAACATGCTGCTGTACATCGGCAATATCCCGGTATTCTATCTGCCGTACTACTACTTCCCGCTAGACGACCCGGACAGACGTCCCTTCGATGTCGATCTTAGCGGAATTGCAGATGCTCAGACACGGATAACCGTTCGTTACCTGGAAGTCGACTGGCTTCTTCTTCAAGGAACGTGGTACAGAGATTGGATGTCTACCGAAGACGCCTTCACAGCAAAGTCTGTACTCTATACACCTATAGGTGAAATAGAATTCTTCGGTCAATTCGGCCAGCAGAAAGAGACAAGCTACGGCGCTTATGTCTTGCTAAAACCTTCTTTTGATCAAATAAGAATGCAGGGAGGCGCTCTATACATTAGCGGGCCTCCGTTAAAGGAACTTCAGACCCCCTTCACAGGCATTAACTTGGGAGAAAGCATTGTCAAGAACAAAGTAACTCAGCTTGATCCTTTCGCCGTGAAAGAGACGATGGGCGCGACCGAAATGCAGCTCGCTTATGTTCAAATACTCTCCCCCGAAGATTGGGAGTTGAAGCTAGATGTTATCGGAGCTTTCGCAAGATATGACGATAAGAATCTCTGGATGGTCAACGTTCAGAATCTAACGATTCCTTCGGATGAGATTATCGATGCTGGTTTCTTTAAGCTCAGTACCTCGGAGTTCAGAGTCAGCGGTCTTTTCGGCCAGCGATACATAAACAAGAATATCCTGTATTCTCTGAGAGCCAACGCTTCCGCAGTCAAGACTGAGGGAGCGCTGTTCGGTGCAGATTTTTCCGTTCAGTCTTTGAATTTCAAACTAGCATCAAACGCCGCTACTCTTACAGAACTTTTCAGTCCCTCCAATATGGAAGATTTCGTGCTTGAGGTAAATAAGTATCTCTTCGCTGCTGGGAATCTAAAGATCGGCGGCGACGTGAAGAGCACTTTCGACGCTTCTACTACTGAGCTTAACATTACTATGCCGGCAGATAACAAGGGTATCGGCCGCAACTATCTGACCTTTGCATCAGAAGACGGTAAATTGAAAATCAACGGAAGATACGCCCTGGACTACAATTCTATTCATGAAAAGAATAAGGATAGATTGTTCTGGATAGATCCCTTTGACATTGTATATGATGGCTTCATCTCTCTTGAACTGAAGTTCTATTTTGAATCGCGATACGACGGCTCTTTCAAGTTTGAAGGGAAGAAGTTACGTGTATACAAAGACATTGAACTGTACAAAGGTGAATGGGGACCGCTTTCGGTTGGAGTGGTCCTGGAGCCCGCGTATGAAGTGGGCTTCTACTATGATTCAGATGAAGGATGGAAACTCACTAAGAACGAGATACCTGTAACGCTCAAGAACGAGCTTACCTATAGACCATTTGACTGGTACTACGTCAGTGTGCAGTACAATCCAGTGCTAACCTATGACTTCCTGAAAGAGGAATGGCGCCTCGACCACCCGGGAAAGCTGCTGACTGGAATTGAGACGGAGGTCCTCAAGGCCGATTATGTTCTTGAATTGGACTATGAAGAACTGGTGGCCAGTCCTACCGAAATGAATTGGCTGGGAAAGGGCCTTCTTAAGACCGAAGGAGAAGTTGAGTTCTGGGGTCTGAAGTTCGGTCAGAAGACAGAAACAATTTTCATGCCTGTTACTTCCAAAGCCTCAGAGACTGCCTACTCCTTCACTTTCGATTCGAAGGTCTTCTCACATAAGACCGAGAGCAAAGTATTCTGGCAGAGTGAAGACATGTTTGACGACTTCGTCAACAAGGAGAGATTGACCCTCGAAATCGCTACCGAAACAAAACTTGAATTCACTCTCGACTGGACTTTCGATGCCTCGCCAAATGTTGCTGAAGATGAAAGAATGCTGAAGGATCTGGTCTTTGGTTCCTCTATCAAGATCAAAGATTTCGCCTCATTTGGAGTGAAGTTCAGATATCCTTATCTCTCAGGCTCAAGAAAGATGTACGACAGATTGAAGTTTGAGGTGAATGACCTCTCGGTGGGAGAAGTCTCCTGGAGGGCAGCTTCACTGGACTTCACGACGGATTTCACGAAGTTCGATTCAAAGTACAAGTATCCCGAAAAGTATTTCACTAAATCAGAGTCTCAGGCTAGATTCCTGATATGGCAGTCAACAAGGCTGACTATTTCAACTTTCTCGGTCAGCGAGTATTTTATCGCGACCTCTACAGCGTCTGAAACAGGGTATTCAGCATACTCGTTTGGAGTCTCCAATGTCAAACTCGATAACAAGACTATCCTTGGGGGAAGAACGGCGAAATTCGAGGAGTTTGGACTCTCGATGGAGCTCCGTAAAGCAGAGGATTACTACTTCACTATGCACATCAACGAGCTTTTCTTCCCTATGGGCACGCTCTCTGATACTCCAGGAGTTCTCAACAGGCTCTCTCTGGGAATAGACGGAAGCGGTAAGAGGAGCTTCGTAGAGATTGGAACCTATGCAGGAGATGTCTCACTCTGGGATGAATCGATAACGAAGATTTCACCGATGTACTTCGATCTGCACTGTATGGCTCTGGAGCTTGTATTGAGGTTGGGCTTCGGGAGCGAAATCAACACGTTCCAGGACTCCCTTGAGACAATTGCACTAAAATTCTATATAAAGGAACTGAAGGATAGGTATCTTGTGATTGGACTTCACAAGGGTGATCCATACTTCAGGTTCAGATTCTGAGGTGAGAATTGTTGACCGATTACGTCAAAAGAAAGGAATTGCTTCTGGAGCTCAATTCAAGTATAAGTGATTGCTCTCTTTGCCCGCTTAGCTCTTCGAGGACAAACACAGTACCCGGTGAAGGCTCAATCGAGACACCCGTTGTATTTGTCGGTGAAGGGCCAGGTGCCGATGAAGATGCTTCTGGTAGACCATTCGTGGGCAAGGCAGGCGAGCTTCTCACTAAAATACTGGACTCAGTGAAGCTTTCAAGGCAGGACGTCTTCATCACAAATATCGTTAAGTGCAGACCCCCAAAGAATAGAGTTCCGTCTGCAGAAGAACAGAGAGCTTGCTCCCCATATCTTCTCTCACAACTGGCTATAATAAAACCTAAATTGATTGTTGCTCTGGGCGCCACTGCACTTTCGTATTTCGTTGAAAGAGATGGACTCCAGATAACGAAGGTGAGGGGGCAGCTCTTCGATTGGATTGGAGGTATAAAAGTATTCGTCATGTTCCATCCAAGTTATCTGCTTAGAAACGCATCAAGAGCCCCAGGTTCACCAAAGAGTCTTACTTGGGAGGATATCCAGAAAGTCAGAAAGATGTACGATCAACTACTGGCTGGAGAGGAAATTGACATATAGGAGGAAAGCATGGCCGAAAACTATTTGGTGACAGGAGGAGCGGGATTCATAGGTTCACATGTTGTGGATGAGCTTATAGCCGCCGGTAAGATTCCAATCGTTGTTGACAATCTTTCGAGTGGGAAGATTGAGAACCTGGATCCAAGAGCACTGTTCTATGAGCAAGACATCACAGACCAAGAGATGATGGAAAAGGTCTTCATGCTTCACAGACCTGTCGCTCTCTTCCATCTGGCAGCCCAAATAAGCGTTTCTAGATCGGTAAGAGAACCCGAAGAAGACGCGATGATCAACATAATAGGAACCCTGCGACTTCTGAAGATCGCTGCAAAATACGGAGTCAAGAAAGTCGTCTTCTCATCGACGGGAGGAGCGATCTATGGTGATGAGGTCAAGAAGATACCTACAGATGAGGAAGAGCTTCCGAAACCGCTTTCTCCATATGGCATTGCGAAGTTCTCAACCGAGAACTATCTGAGGTTCTTCTCCAATGAGCTTGGCATGAATTATGTGGCTCTGAGATACGCGAATGTTTATGGGCCCAGGCAGGACCCATACGGAGAAGCTGGAGTCGTCGCGATTTTCTCCGAGAGAATGCTCCGAAATCAGGAGGTCGTCATTTTCGGTAACGGAGAATGTGTAAGGGACTACGTTTTCGTCTCTGATGTTGCAAAGGCGAATCTTCTGGCACTCGAAAAAAGTGAAGATTGCATAATGAACATAGGAACCGGAAAGGGAACCTCAGTCAACGAGCTATTCACACAAATGAAGAGAATCACTGGCTATGCAAGAGAAGCCATTCACAAAGAACCGCGTCCGGGCGACCTGAAGAAATCGATTCTAGATGCGAATAAGGCTAGAAACCTACTAGGATGGGAGCCTGAAGTGAAGCTTGAAAAGGGGCTTGAGAGTACAATTGAGTATTTCAGAAATGAACTGGTCTCCTCTTAGTGAGAGATTACGACCGCGAGAGTTCGACGATGTAGTAGGACAGGAACATCTTACAGGAAAGAAGGGAATAATTCGAGGTGCCGTCGAGAGCGGCAAACTCTTTTCAATGATACTTTACGGCCCACCTGGAACCGGAAAGACAACTATCGGAGAAATCATCAGATCAAAGCTGGGAAACCGATATCACTTCGAGTTCTTTAGCGCGAGTCTCCAAGGAACGGCTGATCTCAAGAAGCACTTTGAGCACGCCGAGAGACTGAAGAAAGTAGGTCAGCAACTTGTGCTCTTCGTGGATGAGATCCACAGATTGAATAAGAGCCAGCAGGACGTATTTCTTCCTGTTACGGAAAAGGGCTTGATAATACTGATCGGGGCGACAACGGAGAATCCCAGTTTCGAAGTCAATCCTGCGCTTCTCTCCCGCTGTCGTCTCGTAATTCTCAAGGGTCTCAACGAAAGCGATATTGACAATCTTCTGAAGAAGGCCCTTGAGAAGGACAGGGTTCTCAAGAGTTCGGGAGTGACCGTCTGCGATGAAGTAATCGAAGTGATTTCTCAGAGCAGCGGTGGAGATGCCCGGATTGCTTTGAACCTTCTCGATACTCTTGTGGAGAGCGCTGCGGCTCTTGACAGAACCTCTCTTGATCTTCAGGTTATGAACGAGCTTTCTGTACTTCCTTCGGGAAGGTATACCAAGAAGGGCGAGGAACATTACGATCTGATCTCCGCTTTCATTAAGAGCATGAGAGGAAGCGATCCAGACGCAGCTCTTTACTATATGCTGCGAATGCTAGAGGGAGGTGAAGACCCGAAGTTTATTGCCAGGAGAATGGTAATCTTTTCTTCGGAAGATATCGGCCTCTCCGATCCCATGGCGCTCGTTATTGCCAATGCCACCTTTCAGGCCGTCAGCAATGTAGGACTCCCTGAGTGCGTTCTGAATCTCTCCGAGGCCGCAATCTATCTCGCAGTCGCGACCAAGAGCAATAGAACCTGCAGCGCCATGATGAAGGCAAGGGAGATGGTCAAGGCTACACCTAATCTGGACGTACCTCTTAAGCTGCGCAATGCCGTGACGAAGATGATGAAAGAACTGGGATATGGTAAGGGATACAACTATCCACACACAACTGGAGGGTTTTCACGTGAGTATTATCTCCCAGAATCCATAAAGGAGGAAGTCTTCTATGTTCCCGGAACTAACGGAAAGGAACGATACGTTCTTGAGAGACTTAGGTCACTATGGAAGGGTATGAAGCTCTACCCGGACGAAAAATGAAAAGCTTCATTCTAGAGGATGAAAAGATCATTCAGCTCGAAATCTCCGACATAACCCAACAGGAAGTTGACGTTATTGTCAATGCAGCCAATGGCTACATGAGGCACGGAGGTGGAGTGGCAGGAGCTTTGGTGAGAGCAGGCGGAAAGGAGATTCAGCTTGAAAGTGACGCATATGTTAGGCAGAATGGACCTTTAGGGATCTCCGAAGTAGCCGTAACCGGAGCCGGCAACCTGCTAGCAAAGAATATTATACACGTCTTTGGTCCACAGTATGGAGAACTTGACTTGGAAAACAAACTCTACAATTCGTTCACTAATGTTCTTAACAAGGCTGCCGAAATGGGAGCTGTTACGCTCGCCACTCCGGCAGTCTCCACGGGCATATTCGGAGTTCCGGTATCTATTTGTGCAGATCAGTTTCTGAAAGCGGTTGTAGATCATCTATCAAACAAGTCATCATCGTTGAAACTGATAAAGATGTGCTTGATGGACAAGAAGGCCTACGACGAGTTCCTCAATATCGCTCTAGACTACTTCAGTTCAGAAGGATAACTCTGTAAACTCCTTCTTCGAGAAGACTTTCAGCGGTTTCCTCATCCTTCGTCAGCCATACAGTGAAAACGTCAACATCCTGACCGGCATACTCTGAAGCGATAGGGTCGTTTTCAAGCACGTAGTTGTAGTCTTCTTCGTTAACCCTAACTATCTTGGGCGTTCCAAAGTAATCTGACGGCTTACTTCGATAATCATCGATGGTCATCCCTTCGTACGATTTGCTGCCAATATAACGAAGTATCGGTACGAAATCGTTTGCAGGCACATAGCCGGGCAGCTGAGTCAATAACCCACCATCACTTGTGAAGAACCAGAAAGTAGGCGTTCCCCGTATTTGGAAGTGGGCGTATAGATCACCATAGGTCATCTCCCTGACTTCTTCTCCAACTATGTAAGAAGCCGTTCCGGGATTACTCTTGTAGATCTGAGAGAAAATGAAGCCTGCTCGAAGCAGTTCCTCAACAGTCTCATCAGCAAGCGTCTCCTTAATAAATCTCACGCAATACCCACAGGTGTTATCTGAAAACATTACTATAGCTTCCTTCTCCTGGATCTCTGCCAGTCGCAGTGTCTTGTCAAAATCATCTAGCATTCCGACATAAGATAAGATCATCACAGGTAGAATCAGAGCAATCACAATCAGCATCTTTCTCATAAAATCAACCTCCCGTTACGAACTGTAATAAATTCAGATTGCCTGTCATCGTAATAAGTCCGGCAGCCAATAGCACTACGAAGACCGATATCCTAATAACCATTCTCCACTTACTCTCGCCACTAAACGAGAGCTTGGAGGTAAGCTTCGCTACAACTCCACTGAGGGTAAGGAATGGGATACTCAGACCTAATGAATAAACCAGAAGCATCATGCCACCCTCCGCTATCGCAGACTGGTTTGCAGCCAAGACAAGAATCGAACCAAGAATCGGTCCCGCACAAGGTACCCACACCAGACCGAGAACGGCTCCGAGCACAAAGCCACTAACAGCAGATCCTCCGAACTTCCAAACGTTAAGGTTTACTCCCCTAATTCCTATCTCGAAGAGATAGAGGAAGCCAAAGAGAATGAAGAGGCTTCCAGAAATAACATTCATCAGGACTTCATTCTGCCTTATGAACGTGCCAAGACCTGTTGCACCGATACCAAGAATGAAGAAGAAGATAGACATACCCAGTGTAAAAAACGCTCCTCTTATGAAGCGCGCCTTTGCATCATTTGCTCCACCCATAAGAACTCCAAAGAAGACTGGAATAAGCGGAAGAATACATGGAGAGAAAAAAGAAAGCAATCCCCCTAAGAAGGCGCTGCCGTATGTCACGCTGGTTGTTACAATGGGACTAATCAATGGTGAAAGGCCGATTGTTCCGGTTGCTACAGAAGTCAATTCATTCATATTACCCCTCCCGGGTATATTATAAACTATTCTCGTTTTCCATGCAAATGAACTCTTTGTGAAGAAGTGTAGCATAAGGGCGGCATCAACCATCCGCCACCGAGAATGAGGCTTTACATTGAAGAGCAAGTTTTTTTGCGAATGAATTCTTAGGATCTCTGTTATCAACTCTTGATTCTCCGGGCAATGATGCGCTTTCCATGTTTTACTTGAGGAAGAGAGTACTCAGACTTTGTCTCTTTGCCATCGTTGATTCAAGAGCGATTAAGAGTAGCTTGGCGCTGCGCTCGGAAAGGTTTGTTCTGGAAAATCGCCGTGTTTCTTTGAGTTTGGTGGAACACGTATCAATGGAGGAAGTTTATGGAGGGAAGACTGAGCGTACCTGACGGAAAGATCTGGTATGAAGTCAAAGGCAAGGATCAGGAAAAGACTCCTCTGATTGCTATTCATGGCGGTCCCGGTGTTCCACACAATTATCTGAAGACAATCGAGTTACTGGCCGACGAACGACCGGTGGTTTTCTATGATCAACTGGGGTGTGGAGAATCCAATAGACCTGAGGAAAGGACTCTTTGGAGAATCGATAGGTTTGTGAAGGAAATCGAGTGTCTAGTTGCCGATCTCGGCTTTCCTAAACCTTTTCTTTTAGGCCAATCCTGCGGAACGGTCCTTGCCTGCGAGTACTCTTTGAAACATCCTGATCGCGTTAAGGGACTGGTTCTATCAGGACCCGCGATGAGCATTTCGAGGTTTGAGGAGGACGCAAGGTGACTCATGGTAACATTATCCGATGAATCAAGAGCTGCGATACTTGAGGCGGAAAAAAGCGGTGACTTCGGAAAACCTGGCTATCAGGATGCGATATCGGAGTTCTACAGCAAGTACGTATGTAGAATGGAAACCTGGCCCGAATGCATGAACGATGGTGTAGCAGGGATAAGTGGGAAGTATACAATTATATGTACGGTCCGAGCGAGTTCACTGTGACTGGTACACTGAAGGGTTACGATCTGAGCCCTCGCCTTAGTGAAATAGAGATTCCTGTTTTGCTGCCCTGCGGAGAATACGACGAGGCGACACCAGAAACAACATCCTTTTACGCAAGCAAATTTCGAAACGCAACAGTGAGGGTATTCGAAGATGCTTCTCACGAGCATCATCTCGAAAAGACAGTAAAATACATTCAAGAAGTACGCAGCTTTCTTGATCGTATCGAGAACTGATCAAGGGGAAAACGGTATCTCAACTCAGTGATTCTTCCGAGAGATCACCGCGTTCAGCACAGACTTATTCCTTCTGAACAGCAGGCCTGTATATGATCAGTTCCGAACCTGCAGGAATACGGTCAACCCTAATCAGATCGGGGTTGTATTTCATAATCTCAGAGGTATCGATACGGTACATTTCGGATATCGACCTCAGCGTTTCGTTCCACCCTATAGTATGGATAAAGCCCGTCCCCACCGACCAGTTGTTATCTACGGATGCGCTAACTACAAATCTTCCAAGCACATGATCGATGATCACTTCGGAAACCTCGAGCATGACATCCCTAACCACCGGCCTTCTCTCAAACATGCTGTACCCACCGCCACCGCCGGCCCGATAGCTGCTCATAACTACTTCGTACTTTTCATCCATATCGACAGGCTTTCCCTGATACCTGATACTAAGTACTCTCTCACCAACCGGTCTATCCACAGCAATTATGTATTCTATTCCTTCCCACATATCATAATCTCGACTCGTTAGCTTTGGAGTCAACCAACTTTCTGAGATGGATATCTTGTTGTCAGTACAAGTGAAGTATTCTGCGCTCCTTTCCAGGGCGGCTTTGATGTCTGAACCGGATACCTGAATAACCTTCAAAGTGCTTGACATGGGGTAGATCGAGATAAGATCCCGAATTGTTATTGGCCCTGTCTTCCAGCCTGTAATTTCGTCTGTACAAATGGCGGCACACGAGATCGTTGCACCGGTCGCTTCCATCTGAACTCTGTTTATGAACTGAGCAAGAGGATTATCCTTCATCTTAGCTTCAAGCGGATCTTCTATGAAGAAATCTCCAATAGAAAACCCGACCGGTCTTTCAAGCCATTTCTGGACTCTTGTTTCGAAGTCCTTCAAAGCTCCAACGACATAGTCGTCAGGATCATATGAAGCCATAGACACCTGCTCGACCGACTTTTCAACGATCTGCCAGCCGTCTTCTATTCTCTCCAGCTTCAAGTCAACCTTGCCGACAAACCTTCCGAGACTGGACGGTTGAGAGACAACTACTCCGTCTATTATCTCGGCGATAGTCCTATGTTGATGCCCCGTAAGAAGCACATCAATACCCTCGATTGTCTTTACAAGTTCAAAACCTACATTCTCGTCCGTAAGCTCCTCGGTTGGTTCTCCCGTAGTGAGATCTCTTTCAAAGCCTCCGTGATAAGCAACTATAAGCACATCGACTTCATCTTTGAGTTTAGGAACAAGTTTCTCTGCAACGTTCACAGGGTTAAGAAATGCAAGCCCGGCGATATGTTCTGGATCCTCCCATCTTGGGATAAGGTTCGTGGTTAGGCCGAGAATCGCAATTCTTACGTTCTCGCCTTCTTCTTCAAGAGTTATTATCGAATACGGCTGAAACACATGTTCAGCAGAGTCATCGAAGACAATGTTCGCTGAGAGAAAGGGAAACTCTGCCGAGACCATCGCGTCCTCAAGATTACGTGGGCCGTAGCTGAATTCGCAATTTCCTATCGTAGAGGATGTCAAATCGATCAAGTTCATAGCCCTTATAACAGGATTGATGCCTGAGTTGTCGATCTTCGCAAAGAAATACGAAAACGGCGTTCCCTGGATCAGATCACCTGTATCTATAACAAGTGTGTGTGGATTGGTATGTCTAATTTGACTGACGAAAGAAGAGATCTTTGCCAGACCTACGTCCGAAGAATTTCCCGTCACATAGTCGACAGGAAAAACGCTCCCATGTATGTCGCTTGTATGGAGAATTGTAAGATGAAAATCCGAAGCAAATGAAAGTACAAGAGAAGAGATAATGAAAAACGAAGTAAGGAGCCTTCGCACCTAAACCCCTCCTTTAGCCTCACACCTCAAATTGTGCAGCGAGAAAAGAAAGCGGGATGACAGGCATCCCGCAGAGATTCATCTTGCTGCTAACTTAGAGTCAATTGAGAAGATTCCGTTGATGTTATCGCCGACCATCCTCAGCCTCTTCACGACATCCCTGAAGGTCTTTTCCTCTTCAACCTGTTCAGTGACATACCACTGAAGAAAATCATTCGTTGCGTAATCCCCTTCTTCATCGGAAATCGTGACGAGATTGTTGATCCTTGAAGTGATGTATTTCTCATGTTCGAGTCCTTTTTCGAACACATCTAAAATCGACTTGTAGTTAATGGTCGGTTTCTCAATGCCTGGAATATCAACGGTTGCATCTACGTCCTTAAGGTAATCAATGAACTTCATTGCGTGTTCTTCTTCCTCTTTGGCCTGCTTCCACATGAAGTTCTCCGTACCGAAGTATCCGTTCTTGTGTGCCCACGCGGCCATTCCCATGTAGATAAAAGCAGACTCGAATTCAGCCTTTATTTGAGCGTTGATCTCCTTTTCCATTCTTGCAGTTATCATAGTTAGCCTCCTTCTCCATTCGGTTTAAGCGTCAACAGTTCCTTCATGATATTTTACCACCGCGAAGAGAACTCTCAAAGTATCTTAACGAGTTGGAACCAGCAGTTCACTCTCTGAGCTGTTCTAATAGACTTATACGAAGCAACCTATTCTTAGTTATTTGCTGCCTTTCGATTTGGAATGTCAATCTCATAAATGTATAATCTCTACATAAGGACGGCCAATTTCTCAACAAAGGGGGGTAATAACAATGAGGAAGATCTTCTTGTTTTTCTCAGTGCTGCTGATTGCAGCGGCGCTGATGGCGGCACCACTGAAAGTTGCTTTTGTCTACGTAGCACCGGTCGGCGATGGTGGCTGGAGCACCATGCACAATGAAGGTAGGCTTCATCTCGAGAGAGTTTTCGGGGATCAGATAGTAACTGATTTTATTGAAAGCGTTCCCGAAGGTGGAGAAGCCGAAATTGTGTTCAGAGGATATGCTCAAAGAGGTTATGATTTGATCTTCGGAACCAGTTTTGGCTACATGGACCCTATGGTAAAAGTATCTCAGTCTTTCCCCAACTCAACCTTCATGCACTGTTCGGGTTATATGACCACTGACAATCTCGGTACATATTTCGGAAGGATGTACGAACCGAGGTTCCTTAGCGGTCTAATCGCAGGAGCAATGACCAAGAGCAACATCATTGGCTATGTTGCTGCCTACCCGATTCCGGAGGTTATTCGAGGAATCAACGCTTTTGCAATGGGCGTTCAGTACGTGAATCCGGATGCAAAGGTTCATGTGGTCTGGTCGAATACTTGGTTTGACCCAGCAAGAGAGAAGGAAGCTGCGGAGTCCCTACTCGATATCGGTGCAGATGTCATAACACAGCATCAAGACTCTCCTGCCCCACAGCAGGCTGCAGAAGACCGAGGCGCGCTTTCAATAGGATACAACAGCGACATGACCGCCTTCGCTCCAAACGCATTCCTCGCAGCCCCTGTATGGAACTGGGGTCCTTTCTACGAGTACGTAGTGAGAAGAGTTATGGACGGTACCTGGACCAATGAGCAGTATTGGGGCGGTATTAAGGACGGAGTAGTCGATATCTTCGTTGGCGACCTAGTACCCCAAGGAGTGGCAAAGCTTGTGATGTCGATGAGAGAGGCGATAATCGAGGGTATTATGCACCCGTTTGACGGACCGGTGTATGACCAGTCTGGAACACTGAGATACGGCAAAGGCGAGAGGCCATCGGATAGTGATCTTCTCAGTATGGACTGGTTCATCAATAACGTTGTAGGTAAAATACAGTGAAAACACTGAGGGGCCTTCTGGCCCCTCAATTTCTTTCTTTGGAGTGATATTTCTTGGCTGATCTTTCAGTTCTCGAAATGAGAAACATCACTAAAGCCTTTCCAGGAATTCTTGCAAATGATAACATTTCGTTCGATCTCCGAAAGGGAGAAGTGCACGCTCTACTTGGAGAAAATGGAGCAGGCAAGACGACCTTAATGAATATCCTTTTCGGAATTTACAAGCCCGATGGTGGAGAGATTCTCATTGAGGGAGACAGGGTGTCGATCTCTTCACCTCATAATGCGCTGAAGCGGGGAATAGGAATGGTGCAGCAGCATTTTACTGTAGTTCCCTCCTTCACGGTTGCCGAGAATGTTGTTCTCGGCTTGAAAGACATGGGCTTCTTTGTAAACACAAAATCAGTTGAATCGAGCATAAAGAATCTGGGAGAAAGCTATGGCCTACCCGTGAATCCGAAGGCAAGGGTCTGGACTCTCTCGGTCGGAGAGAAACAGCGAATCGAGATTCTAAAGTTGCTTTATACCGGCGCGAAAGTCATCATTCTTGACGAGCCAACGGCAGTCCTTACTCCTCAAGAGACTGAAGTCTTGTTCAGAGCAATAAGAAAGCTCGTGAGTGAAGGCTCTTCAGTGATCTTCATAAGTCACAAACTTGACGAGGTGCTCCAAATAAGCGACAGGGTTACGGTATTGAGAGGTGGCAGGTTTGTTGGAACTGAAGAGAGAAGTTCAATTGATAGAAGATCTCTCGTAAGAATGATGGTTGGAAGAGACGTTTTGCTGGACTTCGAGAAATCAACAAAGGAACCTGGTACTACTGTTCTGGAAGTTGAAGACTTGACCGTGAAAAATGACAAGAATCTTGAAGCGGTGAAGAGCTTGAGTCTGAACATCCGCTCTGGTGAAATACTAGGCATCGCAGGGGTCGCGGGTAATGGGCAAAGAGAGCTTGCAGAAGCCATTTATGGCCTTAGAAAACCTGTTCACGGTACGATTCGCTTGAACAGCAAGACTCTTCGTCACACGGATGTCGCTCAAAGAATTCGGGCAGGCGTGGCATTTGTTCCCCAGGACAGGAGAGCTCTGGCTACATGTCCCTCGCTGTCAATTACTGAGAACATGTTTATGAAGAACGCCCACACGAAGTACATTCCTCAGTCTCCGTTCAACGTAGATTTTCGTGCAATGCAGAAGGCCACGGAGCGACTCGTCAGCGAGTATTCGATTTCAACTCCGTCGACCAAGACTCAGGCAAGATTTCTTTCCGGAGGAAATCTTCAAAAACTCGTACTCGCGAGAGAGCTGTCAACTAAGCCAACTGTAATCATTGCAGAGCATCCTACAAGAGGTTTAGACGTGGGAGCAATGGAGTTTGTCTATAAATCCCTTCTTGCTCATAAGGATCGAGGAGCGGCTATCCTGCTTCTAGCCGGGGAACTCTACGAGATATTCAGGCTTTCAGATAGGGTTGCTGTGATGTATGAGGGTCAGATAATGGGGTACACACCTCCTGATCCAAAGTATACAGAGGAAATTGGTTTCATGATGGCCGGTTCAAAACAGGAGGAGATCGCGTGAAGTTGAGAATAGAAAAGAGGCTAGCCGTCCCCAGATACTCCTCTATCCTTGTACCGATACTCTCAGTGGCCGCTGCGTTGCTGCTGATGGGAATCATTCTGTTGATCTTCTTCTACGGCCGACTTGGAACCCTGTCTCTTGCATTCAAAGAGACGTTTGAAGCATACAAGGAAATGTTGACTTGGCCCTTTGCGAACAGATACGGGATATTCAGTACACTAATGAGGATGGTCCCGCTGGCTTTCGTTGGGCTCGGCCTTTCATTTGCATACAGAATGAAGATATGGAACATAGGAGGTGAAGGCCAGCTCTATATGGGAGCATTGGCCGCTACCTGGGGAGCTCTTTACTTATTCAAAGATGTCACTTCGCCAGTACTTATGATTCTCCTAATTTCAGTTCTAGGAGCGGCAGCGGGTGGCATTTGGGCCTTAATTCCTGCATTAATGAAGGCATTTGCAAAGACCGACGAGATAGTGGTAACTCTTATGCTCAACTATGTCGCAATATTCTGGGTAGATTATCTTGTATACGGACCGTGGAAAGACCCGAAAGGTTATGGATTCCCGGGGACCGCGCCTTTTCCTCAGCAGGCAAGATTTCCGACTCTCTTCGGAGGCGAATTTCACATTGGCTTTTTCCTGGCAGTCGTGTTGGCGTTCATTCTCTTCTATGTGTACAGAAGGACAAGGTGGGGAATGAACTCGAGAATCGTAGGGGACAATGCGCAAGCAGCCAGATACTCGGGAATCAGCATAATAAAGTACACGATCATTGCGCTCGTTGTTAGCGGAGCAATAGCGGGCTTGGGAGGGGCCGTACAAATGATGGGAGTGCAACACAGACTGCAACACGGCTTCTCTCCAGGATACGGATACACTGCGATCATTGTAGCCTGGCTGGCCAAGCTGAACCCGATTGCAATTCTGCTTGTCGCATTTCTCTTCGGAGGACTACTCGTAGGAAATGATCAGCTTCAGATGTTCTATAAGCTGCCGATGGCTCTGATATCTGTATTTCAGGGGCTGGTACTTTTCAGCCTTCTCGGAGGAGAGGCTATTGCCAAATATAGATTGAGGGTATCGAGAGAGGAGGCAGTCACGAATGAATAATATCGAGTCTTTCATTCTCTCGACACTCAGCGCTACAGTCAGAGCGGGAACTCCTCTGCTGTTCGCGGTTCTCGGCACGATCTTCACTGAAAGATCGGGAGTGATGAATCTCGGATTAGAGGGTCTCATGCTGGTCGGAGCTATTGGAGGCTTCGTCGCCTCATATCAGACTTCAAACCTTCTACTTGCTATACTCGTCGCAATGCTTGCAGGAGCCGTTCTCGGCCTTGTTCATGCCTTCTTCACAGTAACTCTCAGAGTGAACCAGATCGTCAGCGGGCTCGCCATAACTATGCTCGGAACCGGTCTAAGCGGTTTGTGGGGAAGAGACTACATCGGGGTAATCGCAAAGCGTTTTCAGCCTATAAGAATTCCTGTATTATCGGATATTCCATATTTGGGTCAGATTCTTTTCAGTCACGACCTTCTCGTCTACATAAGTTTTCTGCTTGTTCCCGTCATGTGGTTCTTCATTTACAAGACACGACCCGGACTGACCCTAAGAGCAGTAGGCGAATCTCCCGATGCCGCAGATGCTAAGGGTATAAATGTATTCGCAGTCAGATACATCTACACTATTCTGGGAGGTTCAATTACAGCAATAGGCGGAGCTTATCTCTCGTTGGCCTATAACTCGATGTGGATCGAAAACATGACGGCCGGCAGGGGGTGGATAGCCATAGCTCTTGTGCTATTCGCAACCTGGGATCCTGTGAAGGCCTTGATAGGTGCATATCTCTTCGGAGGAATAACTGCCCTTGGATTGAGATTACAAGCAGTAGGAGCTCACGTCTCACCCGACTTTCTCAAGATGCTTCCATATTTGCTCACAATTGTCGTTCTCTTTTTCACTTCGACAGATACGCTGAAGAGAAAGGTAGGTGCGCCGACATCACTGGGAGTACCATATTCAAGAGAAGAGAGAACCTAAAGGAAACAATACGTTCGTTTTTACTGTTGATCCGTAACATTGTTTTGTGGTATAAATTTCCTATCAAAGATATTCGGAGGTTCAAAGTGATGACTCGAGCAGCATTCATAAGTTTTGCATACGCTTATTGGTTTAGGAGGAACGTCCTTTCTTCGGACTCCTCCGGTGTGTGCTTGAGTTAAAATACACTAGAGAGTATAAAAAGAGAGGACGTTGAGAAGCGTCCTCTCTTTTTATTTTAGGAGGGATGTAGAATGAAGCGGGTTCTTGTATGTGTATTACTACTTATTGGAGTTCTTGGTTTCTCAACGCAGACAGTCGGAATTACTTCGATCGTCGAACACCCAGCGCTAGATGCAGTTAGAGACGGAATTATCGATGTACTTGAAGAGAATGGTTTCAAGGATGGAGAGAATATCGTAATCGATTTTCAGAACGCCCAGGGATCGGTATCAACCGCAGTAACAATAGCAAAACAGTTCGTTTCTCTGAACCCTGCAGTGATGATTGGAATTGCCACTCCTTCGGCACAGGCGCTGGTGAACGCCTCGAAGACAATTCCAATAGTCTTCAGTGCCGTCACCGACCCAGTTAGTGCCAGTCTAGTTCCTTCATTTGGCAAAAACCCGGGAAATGTAGTTGGAATCAGCGATATGACGCCAGTCAAGACTCAGCTCCAGCTTCTCAAACTGACTCTGCCACAAGTTGAGACGGTAGGGATTATCTACAATTCAGGAGAGGCAAACTCTGTAACGATAAGGGAGTTTGCCAAAGAGGCTTGTGACGCTCTGGGAATGAGGTTAGTCGATATTACCGGTTCCACAACAGTTGAAATGGTCACCTCTCTTAACGCTCAGATCAAAGATGTTGATGCTATCTACATCGGTACCGACAACACCGCAGCCTCGAGCATCCAGTCGATTTCCAAAGTCGCTCTAAGAGAGAAGATAGCGATAGTCGCGGCTGACATTGACATCGCAAGATCGGGCGGCCTCATCGGCTTTGGATTCAACTACTATCAGGTCGGTAGAGCTACTGGAGAGCTTGTCGTTGAGATTCTTAAGGGTACTCCTCCATCGGAACTTGAGACAAAGATACTTGGACAGGATTCCCTGATTCTTTTCGTAAACACTGACATTGCAGAAGAAATCGGTATTGAGATACCACAGTCTGTTCTTGATCTCGCAAACATCGTTGTAACTAATGGTGTAGAGACGGAAAGGTAAGTCTATGGCGATTCTGGAACAGGGATTGATAATAGGCCTAATGGCCCTGGGAGTTTATATATCTTTCAGAATAGTTGATCTTCCTGACCTTACGACAGATGGATCCTTTGCCCTGGGAGCAGCGGTTGCGGTAAGGGCTCTGGTTTCCGGATTTCCTGCCTGGTTGGCGATAATGCTTGCGGCCGCCACGGGTGCTCTTGCTGGCAGCATAACTGGAACAATCCATAGAAAGCTCAAGATCAACGTTCTATTAGCCGGAATTTTAGTCATGACAATGCTTTACTCAGTAAATCTCAGGGTAATGGGCGGGCCGAATCTCCCTGTTCCTCGAGTCGTTCCTGAAAGGAGCACTCAAAGTTTTGAAGAGATGAGCGGCGGAACTGGTCTTGATGGCCTTTTTGGAGAGCTCGAGATCAATACTGAAAAACGCACAACAAAGACTACTGTTGTTGCAAAGAACATCTTCAACAACGATCTCGACGGATCCGACTTATTGCTCATAGTTCTCATAATTTCTGCTGTGGTTGTAGTTCTTTCGATTGTGCTGAAATCTGATCCTGGGATGACACTAAGAGCTTTTGGAAGTAATCCCTCGGGGGTGGTTTCTTTCGGTATCTCTCAGAATCTTCTCGCTATTGCGGGGCTTACCGTTGCGAACTGCATTATTGGGCTGAGCGGCGGTCTATTCGCGCTTTACAGCGGTTTCTCTGATGCCACAATCGGTCAAGGAATGGTCGTAACAGGACTGGCATCGGTAATAATGGGCGAGATACTTCTGGGAAGAGTTAAGCTCTTCTATGGTCTTCTCTCACCGATAGTGGGAGGTGTTATTTATCAGACGCTTCTCTCTCTGGCAATGAGGTATGGGTACAGAATCGGTTTTCTTGCAAGCGACATGAAACTACTCACAGCAGTCTTTATTATCACGGTAATTGGATTACGACAGCTCTCCTCGAGCGGAGGAAAACGAAAGGTTAAACAGGAGGTGAAGAGGTTATGGTCGAATTCAAAGATCTGACGGTCGTATACAATCAGGGGATGGAAAACGAAAGAGTTGCCCTAAGAAATGTGAGTCTGACAATCCCCGAAGGGCAATTTGTCACCATAGTCGGACCCAATGGAGCAGGCAAGTCAACACTTCTCAAAGTAATTCTTGGTGAAGTTCAGCCCACATCGGGTTTATATATAATCGACGATAAGACGATGAATTGCATGAAGCCTCACAGACTTGCTGAGTTCATCGGAAGAGTCTATCAAGACCCAAATACGGGAATATTTCCGGCTCTTACAATAGCCGAGAACCTGATAATTGCATCGAAGAAAGGCAACAGGCCCTTCAGGTTCAGTTCTGTCAAAGAAGAGGCGATAACTCTTCTTAGGGATCTCGGGCTTGGACTGGAAGACAGGATGAGAACGAAAGCGGGAGAGCTCTCCGGAGGGCAAAAACAGTCTCTGGCTATGGTAATGGCCATCTTGTCGAAGCCCAGGCTGCTGCTTCTTGACGAACACACGGCTGCGCTTGATCCAGATAGCGCCTCAAGAGTAATGGAACTGACAGCCAGAATCAACAGAGAGTACGACATAACTATAATCATGATAACTCACAACATGGAAATCGCCAACTCTTACGGAGAAAGGTTGATGAGATTGATCGATGGTGAAGTTGCAAACGATGGAATAAGAGAGATAATGTCCAGAGCGACTTCAGTTATGTGTTGAGCGGCTCTCGACTCCACCTGTGAAGAGACTCTTCAAGGTGAGCCAGTACGGACCTTTCACATAACCGCTCAAATAATTGATCAACAGTTTACCAGCCGTTTTTCCCTTAAGAAGATCTAGTTTCTCATCAAGATTCGCGTTGAACCTCTTCCTGAAGGCGTCTGCGATCTGCAGATGCCTCGCGATAGGGAAAAGCCTTTCCAGGTATCTTTCGTTTGCGGTCTTTCCCTTGTAACCATCTTCAACAATAGATAGGGCCGCCTGCCTTCCTGAATCAAGTGCAAAGTCAATCCCGGCACCTATCCAGTTATCGATAAGGCCTGCGCTATCGCCCGCAAATAACAGACCTCTTTCCAGGTTGTTCAGTTTCAGCACTACCTCACTGTCGAATGTAGGAATAGGAGTTCCCGAAAGTTCAATTTCCTCATCAAAGACTCTCTTAATCAGTGTGCTCATTTCTTCATAGGAAGAGACATTTTCACAATCAGGATAAATTCCCCCGCCTACTGAATCATACGACTCGCCAGGAAAACTCCAAAGATAACCGTTGGGGACAAACGTTATGGAGGCATTACCCGTTGGAGAGCTGTATCCGTGATATATGACACTGTAACAAGGAGGTTCCTGACCGACTAACTTTGCCCCGAAAACACCTGCGGAGATTATCACGTAATCCGAACTCAACTCTCTGCCGTCTGTCATTATCGCAAAGGCTTCTTTGACTCTCTTGACTTCTAGCACTCTCGAGACAACGAGCCGTCCGTCTCTCTCTAGAATAGATTTTAGAAGGGACTGGTCAAACTCCTTCCTATCGACCTTATTAAAGATAGGCCTCTTCGAAACCAAGGACACTATGTATTTGAAACTTCCTTCCGACAGAGCATTGACCGATAACTCGCGGGTTTCAAAACCCTGGATCTCCACATCCGGAAATACCTGCCTAAGGATTTTTAGTGCTCTTGGCGTCAGCCCGCCACCACAACCCTTTTCCCTCGGAAAAGTCCGGGAGTCCACAAGGACGAAATCAACGCCCTCTCTCAGCAAAACTCTTGATGCGGCCAAGCCCGCAGGACCAGCTCCAATGACAACAACCTTGCTATGCATCCTTTACCACCGCCTTGAGTCTAATGATGAGTAGCACCACAACGATCTCGAGGAAGATTAGAAACATGATGAAGAGAACGCCTGCCATCATGCCGAATTGATGCCCGAGAAAACCGACGAAGAAATTGGAGATAGCTCCACCTATTGAAGCTGCAACAGTAAACATCCCAATGGCAAAACCTATCCCGTCTTTCATGGTGGATATGAGAATCGCCTGAAGCGTAGGGAATGTTCCCGAAAAACCAAACCCGGCGAAGACCACGGCAATACCGATGGTAACTGGAGAACTAAGCAGTAATGCTGCTCCAAAGGAGACAAATGCAATGCTCACCATAAACAAGAGCGATAACTCGTAACCCAGTCGATCAACGAAAAAGCCTGCAAGCAATCTACCAATGAATATCCCCGTCCAGAGCAGTGCGGGAAAGACACTGGCATATCTCATCTCAATGCCCTTCGTCTCAAAAACAAAACTTGAAAGCCACGACGTAAAACCAATTTCATAACCTACATACAGGAGCACTCCGGCGAGTATTAGCCAGAAGACCTTCTTGGAGAACACTTCCTTCTTGAAGTGGGTTGCCTTCTGATTACTGCCGACAAAAGGAATTCTGAAGAGTAACGGAGCAAAAGCTACAAGAAATGCGCCACCGAAAAGAGCAACGAAGAATGGCTTCCACCAAGAATTATAATCAACAAGAAAAGCTGCAACAATCAATGGCGATATGATCGAACCTAGCGCAAATAGCGAGTGCATCAGATTCAATGCTCCGCCCGGTTTTCTGTAGTTCATTCCGGAAACGCCAATTCCAATCGACGTCTCCATCGTTCCTGTTCCGAAGCTTAGAGCCATACTCCCCAGAAGCAGCAGCCAGAATGACCTCCCGATCGAGAGAACTGTCAAGCCACCTGTAATGATTACTATCCCGCCGGCAAGCAACTTGAATGGACCGAACTTGTTCGAAAAAGCGCTCACAAATACCGCCGACAACATGAAAGCAAGAGTAGGAAGTGAAAGAAGTACTCCTGCTATCTGATGATCAATCCCAAAACTCTTCTCGATTGCCGGCAGCGCACTACCCAGTATTATCGATGTAAATCCAAAGAGAAAAAAACCACATGACGAAATAAGGCTGAAAGCTTTCTTCGTGTCCATGAGAGAATTCTATCACGATGAACGGATTGTTTGAACTAAAGGGAAACTCAAAAAAAGCGCAGCCCGTAAGCTGCGCTTTTGAGGTTTTTTCTTCACATGAAGAACGGAGTTACCGGGAAGAGTGAACCAAACACCAGAGAAACAACAGACATCAGCTTGATAAGAATATCCATCGACGGGCCAACTGTATCCTTGAGAGGATCTCCCACCGTATCGCCAACGACAGCCGCTTCGTGTGTTGGAGTACCTTTTCCGCCGAACTCTCCCGTTTCAATGTACTTCTTTGCGTTGTCCCAGGCTCCGCCGGCGTTTGCGCTAAATATTGCGATCATGATAGCGCTTGACAGTCCTCCCATCAACAGCCCTGCCACGGCAGATCGGCCAAAGAGAAAGCCGACAATGAATGGAGAAGCGATTGCAACTATTCCTGGGGTAAGCATTCTGCTTACGGCACCTTTGGTTGTTATCTCAATGCATCTCTTATAGTCAGGCACCGCCTCGCCCGTTCTGATGCCAGGAATTTCTTTGAACTGTCTCCTGATCTCAACAATCATAAGGTTTGCGGTATCGGCCACACCCTTGATCAATAGAGATGTGAAGAAGAAGGGCAACATACCTCCAATCAAAATCCCAATTAGAGTGTATGGCTCAACCAGGTTGATCACCGGATTGTTCACAATCTCGTCGGCAGTTCCCGCCGTACCCCAAATATACGAGACTATGAGGGCAAGGGCGGCAAAAGCCGCTGAACCAATGGCGAATCCCTTTCCGATTGCCGCTGTCGTATTTCCGACAGAGTCGAGCCTGTCGGTGAGCTTTCTTACCTTAGGATCGAGTTTGGCCATCTGAGCTATTCCACCTGCGTTGTCTGCAACAGGACCATAAGAGTCGACAGAGACGATGTATCCAACAAAAGAAAGCATCCCAAGGGCTGCGATAGCTATTCCGTAAACTCCTGCAGACCAGTAAGCGGCAAGAATTGCAATTGCAAGTGTTATTACCGGCCAAATGGTACTTCCCATTCCAAGAGCAAGACCGCCAGTGATATTTATGGCCACTCCGCTCTGGGTATCCTTTGCAAGCTTTCTAGTCGGCTTATATTCATCCGATGTATAGTATTCACTCAGCTTCGAAATGATTATTCCCGCGATGAGTCCGGCTGCTATTGCAAAAAAGAGTCTCCATCTGGAAACAAACTCAGGATTGATGATGAAGCTGTCCTTAAAGGCATAGTCCGGCGCCGCTACTCCAATCACTATGGCCACGGAGCCCAGAACAAGAGCCCCTGTAAAGAGGTTTCCAAAGCTCAAGCTCTTCTGAGCATCTTTGGTCTTCATATTCGCGACCACAAGCACGCCTATCAAAGAGGATAGTACGCCCGCGGCGGCTATTAGAACAGGCAAGATTATCAGGCCGTAATACTGTGCTTCGGTCATCGTCCCGTGATCCGCGAACTTCATGAAGATCGCCAGAACGATCGCTGAGACTATCGAAGCAACATAGGACTCAAGAATATCCGCACCGAGACCGGCGACATCTCCCACGTTGTCTCCAACGTTATCGGCAATGGTAGCCGGATTTCTTGGATCGTCTTCTTCTATCTGCTCTTCGATTTTCCCCACGAGATCGGCACTCATGTCGGCGGCTTTCGTATACATTCCTCCGCCGACCCTATCGAACAAAGCTATGAGACTGGCTCCTAGAGAGTAAGAGCTAATGATCATGATTCCATCAATATAGGATATCCTGCCGAAAGCTCTGGAGATATCCGTGATGTTCTCAAAAACAAACGAGCTCTTGAAAACAAGCATAACAAGTGCCAGACCGGTAAGTGAGAAACCGGCCACAGCAAGCCCCATAACAGACCCGCTTGAGAAGGCAACTTTGAAAGCGTTCGCTAGACCATGCTCCGCTCCCGCTGCAACTCTCGCATTTGCTCTTGTTGCAGCGTACATCCCAATAACTCCGGCCAGCTCAGAGACGAGCGCGCCAAAGAGCAGCACAACTGGATACTTGAACGACTGGAAGATAATCCCTAGAACTGCGGCCAGTACAATAGCCACAAGGAATATCTTTCTTGCTTCTTCTTCAAGGAATGCAGAGGCACCTTCCTGAACATACTTAGAAAGCTCTTTCATCCTATCATTACCTTGCGAAAAGCTCAGAGTCTTTCGCAACATAATGAAGGCAAAAACGGTTGAGATAATCCCTGCTACAAGTGGAAAGTACAATGAGTTCATTCGTTCTCCCTCCTAGTTGCTACTTTATTGGAACACATTTGACTTAGAAATCCCAACTTACATCCCAACGCTCGAAACAGTCTTTAGGCAACTTTTCCACGAAATCATGTCCGCTTCTGAAGACGTATCTGTTTCCTATCATAGGCCTTGATCTACCACCCTTCTGTTTGAGAATGTAAAGGTAATCCTTTGCTCTTGTAACGGCCACATAAAAAATTCTTTCTTCTTCGCTCAGAGAACCTTCTAGTATCGCCATTGAATTCGGCAGATCACCCGGATTCACGGCCAAAATGAAAACTACGTCCCACTCCAACCCCTTCGCCTGATGCACAGTTGAAAGCACAACCGCCGGTTGTTTTTCAGCAGACTCCCGTTCAATATCGATCTTCTCGCTAACGGCAAGATCCTCAAGAAGATCGGAAATCGACCTGTAGCGACCGGCAATCTCAATAAGCCTCTCAACATCCATCCTTCTTTCTCTCGCGTCCGGGAATTTGTCATCTAGATAGGCACCGTAGAAAACCTCATAAAAACGCCTTACAATCTCCGAAGGAGGTTCTTTTTCATCGAGATCACTGAAAAGGGCAGCCAACTTGTCAAGTTTCACCCTGTTGCTTACATGCGACCCAATTACATCAACCGGTTTGTGACCGTCATTAACTGCTGCGGTTATTCCCTGAATTATTCTAAGAGACGTTGCGCTTCCTACACCGGGAAACAGCCTCAAAGTTCTTCCCCAGGATATTTGATCCAGCGGGTTTTCGATAACCTTCAGTATTGCAAGTATATCTTTAACGTGAGCGGTTTCGGTGAATCTGGGACCCGAGTAAAGGGTGAAATTCATCTTTCTCTTGTCCATCTCCATCTGGAGCTCGAGAGAATGATAGTGTGAACGGTATAGAACGGCTATCTTATCGGGGTTTATACCATCGTCTACGTGTTCCTGGATCTTCTGAGCGACAAAAGAAGCTTCTTCCAGATTGTCCCAGGTCTCTGCAACGACCGGAATCGGTCCGTTCATTCTAACCGCCCGAAGTTGCTTTTCAATGGAGTCTTCGGGAACAATGGAGTTAACTAAATCGACAATCTGTGGGGTTGATCGGTAATTAGTCTGAATCTTAAAGATCTTTGCATCTTTGGTAGCAAGAAAATCATAGACGTTTTCGAACCTTGCTCCCCTGAATGAATATATCGACTGGGCATCGTCTCCGACAACTATCAGGTTTCCGTGAATGGAAGACAACATTTCGACGAGCCTGAACTGCAAAACATTGGTATCCTGAAACTCGTCAACAAGAACCCATCTGAAGCGCTCGGCCTCTTTTCGAAGAATCACGGGATTTTCATTGAACATCTTGAGAGCCTTCAACAGCAGATCGTCATAGTCAACACAGTTCTGAAGTGTCTTTTCTTGAACATACCTCTTCCAGATCTCTTCAATCTCGTCATATGAACCGAGAAACTTCCGATTCTGCCTCGCAATCGACTCTCTCAAAGACGAAAGCACGTTTACCGAATAAGAATAGATGCTTTGAAGAACTCCTGCTGAAGGTAGAGTCGAACTGTTGATACCTTCTCTTTCTTCAAGCAACTCCGCCCTACAATGCTTAATGAGATCTTTCGAATCCTCTCTGTCAAGGATAGTGAAATTCTCTTTCAACTCGGCTGCCTTCGAGTATTTTCTCAAGAAGTAATTGCACACGTGGTGGAATGTTCCTGAAAGCATTCCCTGGAGGCTTGATCCGCTGGTTCGCCTGGCCCTATCGATCATCTCTCTGGAAGCGGCCCTTGTGAATGTGACGAGAAGAATATTCTGCGGGCTCACCGAATTCGATACTAGATGCGCGATCTTATACGTAATCACACGGGTCTTTCCTGAACCCGGCCCCGCCACTATCAGTGAACGGCCGTTTGATTGGACGACAGCTTTCAGCTGTTCCTCGTCTAGTCCTTCGCTAAGAAATTCGGGAATCTCTGAACTTTTGAGAGTATATTTCTTCATCGACCACAGCGGCCCCCTTCTGCTAAGATTTTACCATAACGATGAAATCGCTTCACTGAGACTCTTTCGATACCCT
This sequence comes from Mesotoga sp. Brook.08.105.5.1, assembly GCF_002752635.1. Lineage (NCBI taxonomy): Bacteria > Thermotogati > Thermotogota > Thermotogae > Kosmotogales > Kosmotogaceae > Mesotoga > Mesotoga sp. Brook.08.105.5.1. The sequence continues at coordinate 10,720 of NZ_AYTW01000041.1, read as the reverse complement.
GGAGGTAACAATGAATGAAGAAAGCGGTGGAATGAAGCAGATAGTTGTCTCTCTCTTGCTGTTGCTCTGTGTGTTTCTGATAGGAATCTTTGGATACTCAATAATCGAAGGATACCATCCTATCGATTCCTTTTTCATGGTAATGATCACGATCTCAACAGTTGGTTACAGCACCCCTACTGACCTGACTGAAGCCGGGAAGGTGTTCACCAGTATAATTATACTTGCGAGCATCACCATCGTTGTTTACGCAGTTTCAAACATAACGGCTTTTCTTGTAGAAGGAAGAGTCAATAAGCTTATCAGGAGGAGAAGGATATTGAAAACAATACAAAAACTGGAAAACCATTTTATTGTAATCGGAGCTGGCGACCTGGGATCAACAATTGCAAATGAGATATCTAAGAGAAACTATGACGTGGTGATTGTTGAGAAGAGAGAAGAAAGGCTCCGTGATCTGACTAAGAAAGAGGGAGGAAAGCTAATATTCATCTCCGGAGATGCCACAGAGGAAGAGACCTTGAAAAGCGCAGGCGTTGACAAGGCACAAGGTTTGCTCGCATGTCTTCCGGACGACGTAGACAACATCTTCGTAGTTCTAACGGCTAGAGGAATGAACAAAAACATGAAGATAATTTCCAAGGTAACCCATGGTGAGAACATCAACAAGTTGAGTTATGCGGGAGCAGACAAAGTAATTCCCATCCAGGAGATTGGAGCGCACAGAATGGTCGCAATGATGCTAAACCCAACGATCACTGGCTTTCTGGATAGTATCTCGCAATCAGGTTCACTGCAGTTGCGTTTTGAAGAAGTCAGAGTGCCGGAAAGCTTCCCCGAAAAAGGGCAGACATTGGAAGCGCTTAGAATACCACAGAAGATAGGCTTGATTATAATTGCAACAGTTACGGGCGGAGTTAGCAAGTTCAATCCAAGTGCTTCGACAGTAGTTAAGCCCGGTGACAGCCTTATGGTCCTCGGAGGGCATGAGCAAGTACTTAAGCTCCAAAGTTTCCTGAAGGGCGATCTAGAGGGCTGATTGCTCAGTGAGCCAATGTGATAGATCTCAAGGAATCAATGGCGCCTTATGAAAAGCGCCCGGCTTATAGAGATCTCCTATCTCTTATAAGATGAAATCATTATTCAGTCATTAGAGAAATTCAAAATAGGAGGAATCGGAATGGCAGACAAAGCGGTAAAATATTCGGCAAAAGGCATAGACTTCGCACCGGGAATAGCGGGATTCTCTGCGAAGGCAGTAGAGATCAACTCCCCGTTCTCAGGAAGACCCGAGGCTCACAAGTATCAGCATGACCTATATGTAGTGATTTCGGGAACTGCGAAGGTCAAAACTGGAGTGCTCAACGGTGACATAAAAGAAATCTCCGATGGCGAGTTCAGGAGTGAAGAAATGATTGTCGAAGAAGAACACATTCTCCAAATAGGAGATTCACTGCTGATTCCTACCGGGGTAGGCCACTCGCTAATCGTCGAATCCGGGACCTATTCGCAGTGGGTCTTCAAGATTGATAAGAAGTGATCTTGCTGATCAATCGTCCTCCTTCAGCTGTCCAAAAGCATGGACCCGTTCACCGATGAGATCAACCGAGAAAGGGCGTTGTCGAGACGTTCGCTATGCTGACGAGAAGGCGAGAGAAAAGCCAGTCACTGCTGAAGTAAGACGCAATGCCGCCTTCGGCGGGACGCAAGGCTGGCGAAGATCTTGCCAGGTCGCTATGCCCGGAAGAGCATCCGGGGACGCAAGGCTGCCTTCGGCAGGAGGCGAGGCCGACTTCGTCGGGAAGTGATGCTGCTGCGAAGGAAGCCTCTCAGGTCAACCGTCAACGGTCCACCGTCCACCGAAGATCCGCTGTGCGCTTAAGAGCGAGGACCCGCTGATCGCTGCTCAAAACAACGTTCTCCGTCAACGGGCCGCCGTCCACCGAGAAGAGCCGTTGAGCCTGCGCTGGCGCCCTTAGACCCGCTGGTCGCTTGCCAAGAGATCGGGTTGATAGGGGCGGGTTAAGAAATTCGGGTTGCTAAGAGCGGGTTATCAAAACCGGGTTATGAAGATCGGGTGTAGTAAGAGGAAGATTTGTTCTTCGCTCCAGAGCTAGGATTTGTTCTTCGTTCTTGGTCAAAACCATAACTCAGTAACGTGGAGATCCTTACCAGGAGCACGAGGATTACGAGGAAAGTAGATTCATGTAAAATAATCATGGCTGTCATCCCAAGTTACTCATACAAGCTCCTTCCTTTGTCATCCCGTGATGAATTTGCACGGGATCTGGTCTTGAGAACGATCCAAGAATCGAGATTCTGACCAGCATGTCAGAATAACGGGATGAGGTTAGGGAAGGGTTTCGACTTTGCGTCACCAGGAACGAGTTATGAAGATCGGATCTGAAGGATCGGGGCGCACGACTCTGCTTATGCAGACCAGTCGGGCTTTGCCCGACAGCATTGCACACAAATATACTAGTCAGTGCAATTCGTTTTGTTTCAATAGTGGCTGACTTCAATATTCTGGCCGTCCCGTGGGCGAAGCGAACTTCTCGAAAGGATTTCTCTCGTCTCCTCTCGATCTTATCGGTAAACGCGTCCTTGCTTTTGGACGGTCAACGACTCTTCATTTTCAGTGTCTGCTTAAACGAGTGTGGACTGCGACTGGAATGAAAACTCGCGTGCCTCCGAATTTTTCCTGAAGTGACTTACCTAATTCTTACGGTCTCGTCTCTATCGACATTTCCCTTGGAATCATGAATCACTAACTTGCCTTCAGGACTGCTGCCGGCTAACTCCGAAGCAGCGGTAATTGTATCGTCCTTTTCGTCAAACCGATGAATGATTCTCTCTTCACTTTCGTGATCGACTATCCAGGATCCTTCGTGGGGTCTCACATGGTAGATGTTTTCAATAATCTCTTCACTAATACTCGGAATCTTGCGTAGTTCTTCATGGTGATCCATGAAATGCACCTCCTACACATCACTGACAAATCATAGAACCGCGAAGTTCAAAAGCTCATCCAATGTCACTCTCGGAACTCGACTCTCTTGCGAACAAAGCGGCGCCGTAAGCTCCCATTATATCGGGTATTTCGGGGATGAGGATCTCCGTTCCAAACAACTTATTCAAAGCCTCCACTACCCCGGGGTTTCTCGCAACCCCTCCGGTGAAGACAAGAGGTTCTGGAGATCCCAATCTTGAATACATCGCTCCCACTCTTCTTGCTATCGCCTTGAATAGACCGGCCGAAATATCCTCAATTCTTTCTCCCAATCCTATCAGCGAAACAACTTCAGACTCGGCAAATACAGTGCAAACCGAACTGATCGAAATGTCCTTCTTTGATTTTCGGGCAAGCGACGACATCTCTTCGGTGCCAAGCTCAAGAGCAGAAGCCATCACTTCAAGAAACCTTCCCGTTCCGGCGGCGCACTTATCATTCATTGCAAAGTCTTCTACACTTCCCCCGGAATTCAATCGGATAACTTTGCTATCCTGACCGCCTATGTCGATGATTCCTCGGGCTTCGGGGTAGAGTTCGAAAACGCCTCTGGCGTGACATGAGATTTCTGTGATCTTATCACTTGCAGATGATACGAGCAGCCTTCCATAGCCCGTAGAAATGCACTTTCCAATTTGATTTCCATTCTTGCGGGAGAATTCGGTCATCTCCTGTATAAGAACTTCTGCTGTATTCGAGGCCCTAATTCCCGTTTTCAAAGTCTTCGAGAAGAGTATCCTGCCGTTCCCGTCAACCAGAACGCCATTGGTAGTCGTAGAACCTGAATCAACTCCTGCGTAAATCACCGTACTTCCCTCCTCAGCATGCGATACTGATCTGAAGTCGCTCTTCTCCATCAAAGCCCCGATTCTTGTGGTCAGTTGTCCATCTGAATTTAGAGGAAAATCGAGTTCAACTCTGTAACTCTTTCCGTTGTCGCCGGCACGAACAAAGTCGAAGAAGTCGCAAAACTTAGGAACCACAAAGACAGTCGCATCTGCTCTGTCATCTGAAGCTGGAAATGGCTCGGAGAAGCGACCACAAGGAGATCTCCACCTCAGCAGACGTTCGGCAATCGCAACAAGTGGTTCGATGTTATCGGCAGTCTTGCTAGAAAACGGTCTTCTTCCCAGGCAGGTCTCATTTGATACTGTTATTGCGCCGGCCTTCTCCACTGCATTATCGAAGCTTTTCAGATCAGTCACTCCGCCGCTAAGTGCAATCCGTTTTCCCGATCCATCGCTCTTGGCATTAGAAGAGCTTACTTCGGCTTTCCTGCCATCTAGCGCCGAAAGATAAAGCCTTGATAACTCCGTCCCTTCAACCAGCATTTCATTTGCCTGCACATACTCCACAATATCGTTGAATCGGTTTATTCCAGTATGCAGGTCAACTGTAATACCGGAGTTCTGGAGGAAAGCTGTCAGACCGACAAGCTCGCGGCAAAGAAATTTCACCGCGTCAGCGTCTCTCTTCCACGGAAGTCTGAGGATGAAAACCTTGGCTGACGAAAGCTCTGAGAGAAGATCTCCGACTCTGCGCATCGCATCACAAGAGTCGGCTATCAAGAGACAATCATCTGAATTCAGTTCCATCCCTTTTTTGTAGACGGTCTTTGCATAACCGCACAAATTGCATCCAAGTTCGTGACAAGAGGTCGGAGCAGAGGAGGTGATTCTGTGGAATTCACAGGCGCTTCCGAGCATCACTTCCATTGGTATGTAGCTGCATGAATAATAGATCATCTTCTCTTCTCCACAATTTCCAGGAATGCTTCTGTCCTAGTCCGCAGCTGCCCGGCTCCCTGAGATGAATGGTCAACACAGTCACCCGTCAACTCAAGAAAGGGAATTCTCTCCTCTTCGAATATACTCTTCAAGTAACTCACTCCTCCGGCCGACTGTCTGCATCCCCAGTGAGAAAAGTGGATCACTCCATCTACCCTAAAGCTGCGTGCAAGATCCAGGCAGAAGTTTCCACGATCGACCACGCTTCCACAAAGAGGATTATAGACAAGTTTCTCTGCGAGACTCTCAAGTGGTCGCTGTGGATCAACCGGATACATCCAGTCCCACATGAGCTCACTGGCAACCACGAGGTTTTTCGATCCCGGAACGAAGAGATTGAAAAGCTCATTATCGTAATAGGGAGGAATGTGAAGCCAGAGGATCTTCCTCGCGTTTTCGGGAATCGCTTCAAGCCTTTCGTGGATACCTCTGGAGGCCGCCGCAATTCTCCCATCCCCGGCCAGAGTATGAAGTACATACAACGAGTTCATGTGTTCATACAAGTGCTGAGGCAGATACGAGTCTTCCGTTCTGGCTTTCGACTCCTCGAGGTTTTCCATGAGTTCTCTTTCATAAGACAATCTCAACGACAACTCATCCATTTTGAAGGGGGCCCCTGTGATTTCTTCGATCGTACCGACAACTTCTTTCAGTTGCGAGAGAACGTATCCTACAGCCTCACTCTTTCGACCTCTTGGCACATCTATCAAAATGAAAGGAACATCGTATTCCTTGGCTATTCTTTTGAAGGTTGGAAGATTTCCATCGCAGAGAATGCTTGTCGTCATCACCAACTTTGGCGGGGGGAGAAGCTTTCTCATAGATACTCCAACAGAAGCTCTATGAAACGTACAGAGGGAGTCGCTTATTCCCGCCTGTGAAGAATATGCTATCGCCGTGTCCTCAAGATGCATCGACGAAAGCGCTCCAGAAATGCCTTCGGCAGAGACGGGGTTAAGACCCGCAGAAAGAAGAAGCTCAGAAGGGGCCATGAGATTCACCCACACGGTACTGATACCCTTTATTGCAAAATAGACTTCCTCAAGCGCTAGATGATTGACCGTATTGACAAATCGAGGTCGACCCCTGTCTGGAAAATGCCTTCTTCTGAGGTTCTCAAATTCCATGCCTAACTGAAGCCATTTCTTGAACTTTTCGGTATCATCTATGTAATTTCTTAGAAAGCTTCCGAATTTCACACTCTTTCGCGACATCTACTATACTCTCGCTCCTGCCACAATGAATTGCTGTTATCAACCCATTGTCCCTTTGAGTCGGGATATTTGACTGAACTCAATTATAACCTCTTACGAACAAAGAGTCTGATAGTTCACCGGTCAGCTACTTCGCGCCCGCGATATGCTTGATCACTCTGAATCTCTTTCTGCATGACTGGGCGATATTGACCCGCTCTCTCCAAACAGGGCAAAGGAAAGGGATTTCCGAAAGTGATAGCCGTATATCGCAAATTCCACCGACAGTGGGAAAAGCGACGGCTTAAAGAAGGCCGTCCACAGTAACAGTAGCCAGTAGTGTATTCTGCCTCTTTCACGGATTCCAAGTACCCATAGGGACTTCAGAAAAGCCTTAAGACTATCGGAAAGGGGTCTTACATGTCTAGGTGTATTAGGTTTATAGTTCTTAAGAAAGGTAATGACTCTCTGACGGTAAGGTTTAGGAGCGTAGATGCTCTTAAGTATCTCATAGTAACCGTCTTCAAGGTTCTTGAGTCCCATCTTAGGAACTATGTTAGTCAGAATGCTTGTGTTATTTCCAGAGAACTCCGATGCGATCCTGTTCTCTTCTTTCAACCTCATGAAGAGTCTTGTACCTGTAGGCGCAGTGAGGACACCAACCATTGCCGTCACTATACCGCTCTTCTGAATGAAATCGATCATGTTTCTGAATACCGAAGGCTTATCGTGATCGAAGCCCACAATGAATCCGCCCTGAACCTGCAGCCCAAACTGCTGCATCTTCTTTACAGATGAGAGTAAATCTCTGTTTCGATTCTGATACTTACCGCATTCAAGAAGGCTTTCCTCCTCGGTAGTCTCTATGCCGACGAAGACGGTTCCGAAATTTGCGTCGACCATGAGTTTCATGAGTTCATCGTCATCCGAAAGATCAATTGAGACTTCTGTATTCAGTACAAAAGGATAATTCCTCTCTTTCATCCATTCGGCTACTGCCGGAAGAATCTCTCTCTTCAGCTTCGTCTTGTTGCCGATGAAATTGTCGTCCACAATGAAGACTCCCCCGCGCCAACCAGCCTCATATAATGCTTCCATTTCGGCAGTGAGTTTTTCCGCGCTCTTCGTCCTGGGAATTCGTCCGTTTAGCAGAACAATGTCACAGAACTCACAATTATAAGGACAACCTCTGGAATATTGAATGTTCATTGAAGAGTACTTTCTCATGTCAAGAAGCGCCCAGTTTGGAATGGGGCTGGTTCCGATATCTGGAAAGCCGTCAGATCTGTAAATGTGCTTAGCCTGGCCTTTCTCTAAATCATGAAGAAACGGCGCCAGAGTCATTTCTGCCTCGCCAAGAACAAGATGATCGACTTCACTGAACTCCTCGGGTCTGGTTGTGAAAAGCGGCCCGCCCGCTACAGTTTTGACACCAAGCTCTCTGCACCTTTGAATGACCTTCTTTGCCGAGTCAAGCTGAATGTCCATCGAGCTAATCATTACGTAGTCGGATTCTGTGATATCTTCATCACGCAGAGTGTCCGTGTTCATATCGATGAGCTTCTTCTCCCATTCTTCGGGCAACATGGCAGCAACGGTCATGAGACCAAGTGGGGGATACGCCGCTTTTTTAGAAACAAACTTCAAAGCATGCTTGAAACTCCAGAATGTCTCCGGGTATTCAGGGTAAACCAACAGAACTCTCAAGATCTCACTTCCTTTTTTCTTAAGATACCCATGACTCTGTTTCCGTAATAGAACGTTCGCGCGAAACAGTTCAATCTGCGGGATAAGAGACTGCGAAAACTGCCGTGACATTACCTAGAGTTGATTTGGCATCATTTGTTCAGCTGTCGGTCTAAGCCACTTTGCCGTAGTTGTTATAACGAAAGAGTATTCTCATTGAAAACATGGACTCGATTACTTATCCCGCTGTAATATCAATTTTATCACGCAGGCTAGTCAAGAGAACTCGCGAGCAGACATGAAGCACTTTGATCTCAGCGAATTCATGACGAGAATCCTTGGGTCATGACGAGATGCGGCTTCTTTGACATCGTCCTGGTCGAATGGTTAAAATCCTCAGGAGCTGCTGCATGACGGCGAGAATTGCGCAATCAATAAGGACCAGTTTATCTCGGCATCTCTCTCTGTTCAACAAGAACGACTCATAGAACCCACCCCTTACTATTTCGTGAGAGTCACCCAACCTGGCTACAAGAGACTTAAAGGTTTCGGTTTTCCAAGACCTCGCACAAAGCCGAATTGTCAAGAGAGGCTTGTCCAATTGCCTAGTTTTTGTTTCTTAAATGGTGCATCAGACCATTCCCGCCTCGCGAAATTCTCGGCAAATGCTTCACTTACATTGAGTTTCTTGGATTCGCGCTCCCGGTTCAAACGAGAAGCCTATCCCCTGAAAAGGTCTCCACTCAAATTAAATCCACGAACTCTTCTCTCGCAACGAAGAGCGCGGGCAAAGCTTGATCCTAAATCGCATCAAATAATTCGATATATTTACAGAAAGCGTTTATCAAAGATCGCTATATACTTCTTCACCTTCAATGAATACTCTCTCTGTCTTCGCCGAAAGGTTAAATGGATGATCAGTCCAGATAGCAATATCTGCGTCTTTTCCAACTTCAAGTGATCCAACTCTCTCATCTATCTTCAAAATCTTCGCAGCATTTATCGTCACCATCTTGAATAGATCGTCCTCTTTGGAGCCGTAACGTAAAGCCACACCGAGTTGAACGTTCGTATTTTCGAGAGGAATGACTGGATGATCACACATGAAAGCTGCCAGGACGCCTTTTTCGTTGAGTATTCTTGGCGCATCGTAACTCATGTCCTTAAGCTCGAGTTTCGTTCGAAAACCGAAAATAGGTCCAAGAACAACCGGAACATTGTTACTCTTGAGAAAATCTACTATCTTGTAGCCTTCAGTTGCGTGCTCCACAACAAGATCAAAATCAAACTCCTTTGATAGCCTTACTGCAGTCAGAATATCATCCTGTCTGTGAGCGTGAATTCTTGCGGGAATTTCCTTCTTGAGCACTTTTTCTCCTACCTCAAGTTTCGGGTCTATATCCGTGAAGGGCTTCCCCTCTTTCTCAGCAGCCTTCTTCTTCTCAATGTAGGCCCTGACTTTTGTGAAGTAACCACGGATAACAGCTGCCGTTCCCAGTCTAGTGGAAGGCGTTTTCTTGAAACCTTCTCCGTAGACTCTCTTGGGGTTCTCTCCTGTCGCCATCTTCAAACCTGCTGGAGCGCGAACAACCATGTCGTCGACTATCAGGGTTTTCTTGAACTTGAAGATAGCGCCCTGACCCCCGACCGGGTTTGCACTACCGGGAACAACCATGACAGTAGTGACTCCTCCTGATAACGCGCGCTTTATTGCGGCATCCTGAGGATTAAACGCGTCAACGACTGAAACATCGGGAGTAAGAGGATCTGTCGCTTCGTTTCCATCTCCGTAATAGCCGCCTACACCCTCTTCATAGATTCCAATATGAGAGTGGGCATCAATGAAACCGGGGAAAATATACTTTCCCGAAGCATCAATTACCTCTGCATCAGGTTCCTCTATTCCCTGGCCTATCCGCTCAATCTTTCCATTACCGATCAGGACATCGCCTTTGAATGGATCGGATGTGATAGGGTAAACTGTACCATTCTTTAGTAGTATTGACATGAAAGACCTCCTTAGTTCAGTAGTATATTTAGATTCTATCAGAAGTGATACGTAATGCACACTTATCGATATGCCATCTTGTTCTGGAGCCGACTGTCAGGAAGGAGTATATTATGCTTGAAGATGCTGTAGGAAGGGAGTATTCAAGAAACGATCTAGAGAGAAACTGTGCAGAGGCGATGGTTTACGGAGCAAACGAGGAATTCAATCTAAATCTTCCCAAAGAAGCGTTCGACACCATGGGTGCCTTCGGGGGAGGAATGAGAGTTGGAAGCGTTTGCGGTGCAGTAATGGGTTCCCTCGCGGTGATTGGCATTCTTTTCAACAGTGAAGAATTCGAGAAACAAGAGAAAATGAAACGTATCGCCGAAGAATTCCTTGAGGAATTCGAGAAGAGATACGGTCATCTTGATTGCAAAGTACTTAAAGAAAAGTACAGGGATGAAGTTATCGGATGTGAGCCAACCGTAAGAATGGCCGCGAAAGTGCTTGAAGAGATAATCGTCAAGTACGAAAGAGAAAAGACTAACTGATGACGATCAAATGAAAAGAAACGAGAGAGACCAACCGAGAGCTTTGCTTCTAGAAAAACCATATTCGAGAGTATTAAGAGCAAGGAGAGAAAGCAGATCCTGCATAGTAAGAAAAAGCAAAAGGCCCGGGTCGGGGGTTGCGGTAGGGATTGGAAAGAGCAAAGCGATATCAGTTGGCCGTTAAACGGTTCTCCTTTAGCCGAGGGAAAAACCAGTGCTTCGTTCCAGAGCGAGGATCTGTTCTTCGTTCTTGGTCAAACCAGAAAAGCTACATGAGACGAAAAAAGAAGGGTAAGACTCTGAATCAAGTTCAGATGACGCGTTGTGACATTTTTGCTCTTCCGACCTCTTGCCTCTGACCTCAGGCTCTTCCCAAGGACGGGTTCATGATCTGGGACGAAGGACTAAGGACGGCTCTTCACAGCGTTCAGCGGGTCTTTGTTCTTAAGCTTACAGCGGATCTTCGTCCAGTGTACAAAGGGGATTTCATACGACCTCATCTT
>NZ_AYTW01000040.1 GCF_002752635.1 Mesotoga sp. Brook.08.105.5.1 | reverse complement strand
AAAATATAGACAAAAAAATAGCGTCTACGAAACCATGCGGGTTTGAAACGCTATCTTCTCTGTTTTATGGGTTCAAGTGATAAAGTCAAGAAAAACTATCCAAGATCGTCGAGAACCACGATCACCAGATACAGTCTAAAATGACTTATGGAGATCAGATTTGAAGAGTTGAACCATCGGCGTAATAAAGGAATACATCCTTTGTTCTCTCGAAAGGTTTGAATCCATTCATTAGAAAGGGTTCTAGATCAAAATCCTCGCTGGCCATGGTATGCATACGGCCGAAACCTCTCGCCTTCGCGTAACAAACAAGCTCCTTCACGAAAACCTCAATACTCTCCCTGTCCTCCATTTCAATGAAATTGATGTCAAGACAATCATTGAACTTGGAGTTTATCGACAAAACCGCCCAGTTAGCGCCATCTGAAAGTTGCACAGGATGTATCAGGAAACTGGTCTTGTTTGGAACTTCTTTTGGAATAAATGACCAGTCTTCGCTGATGTGATCATCGATTTCCGGAATCTCGTCGCTTTCCAGAAGATTGAAGGAAAAGGGAGTCAATTCGTCAATCTCCTTCTCCAGATTTGTGAAGACAGCTATTCGTTCGAAGCCAAAAGCTTCGTTCATCTTGATCGAAGCCGTGTTGTCAAAGTAAGTTGCAAAATAAAGCCTTTCAAGCCCCAGATCTCTGGTCAACTGCAACATCTCTTTGCCCAACTCTTTCCCGTATCCCCTTCCCTGAAAGGCGGGGTCTATTCTCATCCCTTCCATCCAGCCCACTTTGTCGGAGAAGAGCCTTAGATTATCTATTCCAATTAATCCTCCTTCACTCCAAAAACCCATGAAATAGCAAAAGGGGTCGTCTACCCACTTGTCAAAAACCAGGGGGATATAGTCATCTCCTTCCCAGATCGTCTTTACGATCTCCTCAACTCTGCTCCGATCGCTCTTTTTCAGAAGCTTTATCATAAGTACACCTTCCTCACATAGGGAGATGTCATAACTCTTAACAGAGCTCCGTAAGACATTCTGAAGGGAATCGAGTCACCAACAGCAAAGGACTTCTCGGAATCGGTTACATCCACTATCAGATGGTCGCTCGAAGCATGGATTATTTCACATCCACTTACCAAAGGTGTCAATCCGGAGGGAACCACATCTTGTTCACCAAGATCAAGTATTGCCTTCATTCTCTTCCCTTTATCTACGAACCTTGGAACCCGACCAAAGGCATCATGACCGATATCGCCAATTGGTATGGAAGGCTTCTCTGCAAGTTCAATAATCTCTCCTACGAGAGTGAATGTGTTCTGTAGGGTTCCCGGAACTCTTCGGTTGTTAGTGACATCTGTTCCACACATGATAGATTCACCCAATCTGAAGTGATTTATGCCTCTGGGAAGCGTTCCATCTTCGAGAAGAGGAAGCGAAGCGGTGTTTCCTGCTGAGTATCTCCTCATGGAGTATCCGGTTGCCTTTCTAAGCGACTCTCCCAGGTCTAAAAGTATCTCGAATTTGGCGGGAGAGGCTATCACTCCGCCGAAACACCCGAGGTTTGTCCCAATTCCATCGAGATTCGTTCCGGCAATCTCGAATGCCTTCATAAGAATTGCCTCAGCCTCGTAATACATGACTCCCTCTCTGAGGTCTCCGGTATCGATCATATATATGAATTTCAAATCTTTGCCGCTTTCAGTCGATACTTCATTGAGTCTGACCAAAGTCTCCAAATTCCCTATCAGAACCGTGTCTACTAGCTCCACTACTTCCCTGAATCTAGCCTGTTCAGGAAGTCTGAGCAGGAGGTAATCGGCCTTCATTCCAGAGCCTTTAATCCTCGATATGTTCTCCAGCCTTGACTCGCCAATTTCAGAAATGCCGTTCTTCAACAGTACATCTACTATGCTGGGATCGCCGCACACGACCTTAGTCACTCCGGCAATTTCTACCCCACTGTTCTTAGCCAGTTCCCTAATCCTTCTTACATTCTCTGCGATACTGTCCCTCATCACTTCAACAAAAGCCATTCAAATCACCTCTAGTAAATTATATATTATGCTCCTCTTCCGTTCGCTGCCATCTCCTTATCTGACTAACTTGTTGTCGTATAATATCTACATCATGTATCAAAATAAGGGAAGCTATTTGATTCTACTTTTTTTGAAGGAGCCGGAAGAGATTTCTTCTCGTGGAAAGGCCTGGTCTCTGGAAACGGGATACTATCTTTACGTTGGATCGGCAATGAAATCTCTTTCAGAACGAGTTAAGAGGCACCTCGTTGAGCGAAAGAAACGGCACTGGCACATCGATTTCCTGAGAGAAAAGGCAGAGGTTGTTGCAGTGTTGCTACTTCCATCTGAGCACCGTAGAGAAGAACAGCTTTCCCGGTTCGTCTCGAATTACGGCAAACAAGTTCCCGGCTTCGGAGCCACAGACTGTAAGACCGATTCAAATCTTTATAAGCTGGAATCAGAAGGCGTAGAAAGAGTGTTCTCTTCTATCGTCCTATTATGGAGGGATAACTGTGATAGCATTTTTGAGTGACTGGGGACTAAGCAGCTACTATGTTGGTGTAGCTAAAGCCGCGATTAAAGAAGTAAATAGAAAGGCGGAGATAATAGATATATGCCATGATATCAAACCTTTCAGCATTAAACACGGAGCATACGTCGTGCAAAGAGTAATAAGGGATCTTCCCAAGGATGCAGTCTTCCTCGCAGTTGTCGATCCCGGCGTGGGAACTTCGAGAAAGCCAATAATGATGATTCTTAAGGATGGAAGGCGGCTTGTTGGTCCCGACAACGGTTTGTTCACATTTGTTGGGGAAGAGTATGGTATTCACGAGATTCGTGAATTGGAAAACAGAGAATACCACAGAGGCAGTTCGAGAAGCTTCCACGGTAGAGATATCTTCGCTCCAGTGGCTGCCTATGTGGATGCGGGAGTCGAGCCAGAAAAGCTTGGTTCAAGACTTATGAACTTCGAGTACTTGAAATACAAGAAGCCTGTCAGAGATGGAAATACGATTATGGGAGAGACCGCCTTCTATGATCACTTTGGGAACCTCGAGACCAATATTCCAGCATCTCTTGGAAAGGATCTGGAAGAAGGCGATACTCTTGAGATAGTTAAAGGGAGAAGACCCTTCAAGCTGACCTTTGGAAACACTTATTACGATGTCAACCCGGGAAACCTGATGGCTCACTTCGATTCAGCCGGTTTTTTGGAGATAACTGTGAACAAGGGAAGCGCACAGCATTTCCTTTCTATTGAAGAAGGAGAACCCATAACGCTTGTCAAAGTCTGATAGAGGTCTGTTCAAACCAGGCTATCACTACATCGTAGGCGGAGTAGTGCTGGGCGCAGGATTCCTGTTCTCCCTCTTATACGGTTTCAGTCTCGAGAGAGTTTTTCTAGTAGTTGTTTTGGCGGCCACATCGACCGTTACCGTTTATTTCACACTAGTTAGGCAACTCGAAAGGCTAATAAGGCTTGTCCGTACAGGTGAGAAAAAGACTATTGGAGAGCTTGATGGTCAGTTCAACGAGATATATGGTTTCTACAGGAATCTCTCTCTCCAGGTGGAAGAAGAGAGAAACTACTATGAGAAACTATACATGGATTACTCGGAACTCCTTAATACTCTCGATATTGCCGTTGTTTCGGTTGACGAGAAAGGGAATTTCGACCTAGTGAACGAGGCATTCATCAAGAGTTTTTCCTATGGAAGCCAGGGTGCCAGGTATCTGCGAATCGACAGATTCACAAGAAGAACAGGCCTAGTCTTTCCTCTTCAAGAAGGGCAGTACGAAGTTTACAGTAAGAAACTCGGAAAACGCTACCAAGTTTCAGTAGCACATAAGAAAAAGAGCGGTTTCTTGCTTACTCTTACCGACAAGACCAGTCAGTGGAAGACAAAACAGCTTCTTGAAAAGACAAGAAGATACGCAGTAGACGCTCAGACAGTCGCCGACCTTGCACATGGACTCAAACAACCTCTCGCAAATGTTAGACTGGCACTTGATCTGTTCAAGAGAACAAATAAAGCTGAATACATTGAGACTCTGTCGAGAGAGCTAAATTCTTTTCAAAGCAGGGTTGGGGGTATTCTACAGATCTTCAGATATGGAGAAGAGTTTGAAAGAGTCGATCTGTCAGAGCAGGTGAGCAAAATCGCCAGCTTTATGTCATCAATCTTCTCCGAAAAAAAGATTCAGCTTAGTTTAGTCTCTCTTGATAAGGGAACTGTGTTGATACAAAAAGGTAGACTCGAGAATGTGATAAAAAACCTCTTCATGAATGCTGTAGAAGCAACTACTCATGGAAAAGGTCTGATCCTCGTAAAAGTAAGGGCATCAAGAGAACTTCTGACGCTGATTCTAGCCGACAACGGAAAGGGGATAGACTCAGAGGCTCAGCAAAAGATATTCAAACCTTTCTTCTCAACTAAGTCAGAGGGATCGGGGCTCGGACTGTACCTCGTCCACAGTTTCTGCGAAGAGAACGATGTAAGATTGAAAATGAGGAGCTCACCCGGAAGGGGAACAGTATTTGCTTTGACCTTCAGGAGGCAAGTAAATGAGGAGTAGAATTCTATTAGTTGACGACGATCTCGCTTTCAACGGACTGCTGGGTGCAGCATTGGAAGAAGAGGGATACGAAGTTGTACAGGTATATAACCTGGCGCAGGCAAAAAAGCAGATATCCGAAGAAATCTTCGACTGTCTGATTCTTGACGTGAGACTGCCCGACGGTTCGGGACTTGAAATTCTTCCTGAGGCCTCGGCGAATACACCTGTAATAGTAGTATCAGCACACGGAGACATCAACACTGCAATTGAAGCCGTAAGAAATGGCGCCTTCAATTTCCTTGAGAAACCCTTCGACTTGACTCACGCACTCCTTGAAGTGAAGCGAGCAATAGAGTTCTCGGAGGTTTCTCGGGAGAGAGATAACCTTGCAGAAATGGTAGTTGCGGAACCACCCGTAGAGATACTTGGAAATAGCAAAAGCGTTATTCGCATGAAGGAAACGATTGAAATGATTGCTCCAAAGAAGGTGACAGTCCTCCTTGAAGGCGAAAGCGGTACCGGAAAGGAAGTCGTTGCAAGAACCATTCATCAAAAAAGCGGAAGAAAGAAGTTCGTTCCGATAAACTGCGGTGCTATTCCTGAGAATCTATTCGAAAGCGAACTCTTCGGTTATGAGAAAGGAGCCTTCACCGGAGCAATGAACTCAAAACCCGGCTTGATCGAGGAGTCTCATCGCGGAACACTCTTTCTGGACGAGATATCGGAGATGCCTCTTCCTATGCAAGTGAAGCTCTTGAGAGTGCTTGAGACATCTAGCAGCCAGAGACTGGGAGGTACCAATTCTCGCAAGCTTGATTTGAGAGTAATAGCGGCAACGAACAGAGACCTGGAGATCGCCGTGGCTGAAGGTGTCTTCAGAAGTGACCTCTTCTACAGACTGAACGTCGTGAGACTGAAGATTGACCCCTTAAGGGAGAGGAGAGAAGATATCCCACTTCTGATTAGTCACTTTTTGCCTACGCTTTGTGACGAGCTTGGCATGAAGAGGATCTCAAAAGTACCCGAAGAGTTTACCGAAAGCATGAAGGACTACGATTGGCCAGGGAATGTGCGTGAACTACGTAACAGGCTGTTGTCAATCCTTGCGGTGAACGGTACCTTGAAAAGCCTCTCCCGTTCGACAACTCCCGAACGTAAGCATGCTCTCGAAGACGATTTTAGATTCGAAGAAGTATCTCTCGACGAGCTGGAGAGGCGCTACATTTACTGGCTAATTGAGAGAAACGAAGGAAACAAAACAAGAGTTGCGAAGATTCTCGGGATAAGCAAGAGCACGCTTTACGAAAAACTTAAGAGGTGGAACATCTTTGAAAGTAATAACAACTCACCGTAATCCGGATTTCGATGCGTTCGCATCTGCGGTTGCAGCTCAGAAGCTCTATCCAGATCACATTATCGTCTTTGGAGGGCAGCTTGTTCCTGCGTTGAAGAGCTTCCTTTCTTCGAAAAGCCTTCTGCTGTCTTTCTACTACATCAACGAGCTGAAGATCTCCGATCTCTCCTCTGTGGTTATTGTTGACACATCAGATATAAAGAGGATTCCCTCTTCTTTGCAAAGAATAATCGGAAAGAACACAGAATTAAGGTTTTTCGATCATCACAGGACAAATCTTTCGGGCAATCAGATCGGGGTTTTCAGAGAACTGGGGTCCTGCACTACTCTACTGTGCAACCAATTGCGGAAGAAGAAAAAGGAGATTTCCCGAAATGAGGCAACTCTATTTGCAACGGCCATCTACAGGGAAACGGGAAACTTCACCCATGCCTCGACCAAAGCACAGGATCTCAGAACGGCAGCGTGGCTTATAGATATCGGTGCCCAGCCGGACGACCTGGGAGTTTACTCCAGTTACAGGTTAAGTTCGGCCCAGCAGAGACTTGTTGAATCGCTGATCCTGGGTTTGAAGAGCAAACTCGTCAGGGGCGTGGAAGTCAATATCGCAACTGCAAAGAGAGACTCTCTACCCGGCGGCTTCAGTCTCGTTGTGGAGAAGCTCTGGTCGTTTCTGGGGGTCGAGAATCTAGTGGTCTTGCTCGAGACCAAAAACAGAGTCTATTTCACAATGAGATCACGATACATGAGTCTAGACACGGCAAAACTCGAGGGAGTTCTAAGGAACGGCGGCGGGTCTTACACTCTCGGCTACTTTGAAGGTTGCTCTGTTGAAGATGCCGAAGAAAAGATAATCAGGAACTTCGAAGACAACATCGATCGTCTTATAAAAGTCAGGGAAATAATGTCTTCTCCTGTAAGAACAGTACTAGCCGAGATGAAAGTGGAGGACGTCTTCAAGATAATGCACAGAACCGGTCATCACACACTTCCAGTGGTAGACCACGAAAAGATAGTGGGTGTCTCGAAGTACAGAAACGTTGAAAAAGCCGTTCGCCACGGACTTGCAACAAGAAGAATAATCGAAGTCATGGACCGCTTTTTCGTTACAGCGTCTGCTGATGATTCAGTTCAATCGGCGACTGACAAGATGGTAGAGAACGATACAACCGCAATATTGATTATCGACAACGGCATACTAATTGGAATCGTTACTAGAACTGATTTGCTGAAAAGCGCTTTTGGAAGAAAGAGGATAATCGACCCTGGAGGCAATGACAGTGATCAGAGTTATTCGAAGTTTCCTATCGAAGATCTCATCGAGGAACGTGTGGAAAAGCGAATAGTAACAATGTTGAGATTTCTTGGAGCGGTCGGGAGCGAATTGAATATGCCGACATATATCGTTGGGGGTTTTGTCAGAGATTTACTTCTTAACAAACAGAATCTTGACCTGGATGTTGTAGTTGAGGGAAACGCAAACGCTTTTGCCGAGACTTTCAAGAAATATTTCAACATCAAGATCGTAGAACACAGAGAGTTCCTTGCAAGCTCGATGTTCTTCAACGATGGGCTGAGAATCGACGTAGCTACCGCTAGAACTGAGTATTATAAGAAGCCTGCAATGCTTCCGGAAGTGGAAATGAGCACGATCAAGAAAGATCTATATAGAAGGGACTTCTCAATAAACGCAATGGCAGTGAAACTTAACCAGGAAGAGTTTGGGATTCTGATCGATTTTTTTGGTTCAAGAAGGGATCTTTCAAAAGGAGTGATAAGGGCGCTTCATCCACTTAGTTTTATTGAGGACCCGACCAGAATTCTCAGAGCCGTCAGGTTCGAACAACGCTTTGGATTCGAAATTGAAGTGAGAACTGCCGAACTATTGAAGCAGTGCGCTGCAGAAGGCTATCTTGATAGAGTGACAGGTCAGCGGCTTAGGGATGAGTTGATCAAGACTCTCTATGAACCTCTTCCTTTGAAGGCTTTGAGAAGGCTTTCGGGGTTTGGCGTAACTGAGAAGCTCTTCCCACAGTCGAAATTTGATAGAGAAACCGATATAATGCTTGACAGGTACTTCTGCAGAAGAGACAGAAACGCTTCGATCATAGGAGAAGACAAAATATTCTACACTCTCTTGATGATTATGCTAAGAAATAGCGATAATGAGGCTGTTGAATGGTGTATCGAACGCTACGGACTTACGAGAAACTTTCTCGACAGGCTTACTGATGCAATAGACACTGCTGGTAGAATAGTAAATGAGAAGCCCAAAACGCCTTCTCATTTTCATGTTTTGCTTAGAACAAGGAAACCGGAAACCCTGAACTTCGTTGACAGCCACCTCGATGATGATTATGACCTCCTGTTTTTCTCTTATCTGAAGAGACTGAGCGAAACAAGATTGACAGTCGACGGAAACACGCTAATAGAGAAATACGACATGAAAGAAGGACCGGAGATCAGGGAAGCGCTTGACAGACTGTTCTGTGCGAGACTGGACGGTCTTGCTGAACAAGAGGAAGATGAATTTGTCAGGAAATACCTAAAAGGGAGGGGATCGAAATGAAAAGAGCGAAATTGTTCTTGATATTGAGTGTATTAGTAGTAGTTGCGTTCACAGTTTCTTCTTGTTTCCCAATTAAAGGAACCATCCTGCTTCTAGCGCAGAGAATCGGATGGGAACCCGGAAAGCCGGTCGTTATTGAAGCCAACGCACTATTATTCATGCCAGATCAATCGTCGAACTACCAGTGGTCAGTAGATGCCAAACCTCAAGGGAGTTCTAACTGGATATCGAGAAATGACCTGGTCAAAGTAATCCCGAGCGACAGAAACTCGAAAGTTGTCGTTTACCTTCCTGTTTACGAAAACTTCGAAATCAAGATTACCGCAAAAATCTCTGGAACCAGTGCAAGTGGAGATCATGCGAACTACAGCTCAGAGATTACGAAACACGTAAGCGAAATACCCGATGTATTGGTTGAGGTCTTCGAGAAGAGTCTTGGGTTCAATACACCAGACTTGTGGTTTGAGGATTATTTGGATGGTAGTAGATCAAGTTCGGTAAGGACTCCTGTGTTTTTTAAACTCAGCAAGGCTCTGCACTCAACTGCTTACTACAACAGAATCGGTTGGGGAGTATACCCTAAAAATGAAAGCATTCTTCCGGCTGCACAAGTGGTGTTTCATGGCGATGCTGAATACGTTGTAAACAGCACCTCGACATCTGTTTCTACAACCATGGAGAACTGGTTTAAGCTTGTGGATATTGATCACAACCGATTCAAGATGCGAATCGAGCCGCAGAGTCTTGTAGGACTAGATTCAGGATGGAGAGTAAGAGACTGGATAGTATCACTGAACGTTTCTCAGGCTGTTCTGGATAGTCCAGACACTCTAATATATCTTGTGAAAATCGATCGTTCAAGTTACAGAGCAACTCATATATACAATATTAAAAATGAATTCTATCTTTCTGAAGTAAGCGGCGATTTTAGAGAAGAGGCAATTGTTCCCGCAGCGTACCTTCACGAATCGAAATATGGAACACTTTGGAGTGAGGATAATTATTTTGCAGTTGTAGTTATGAATTATGACAGTGTAGCACCCCAGGTAATAACTGATCCATATGTAATCAAAGCTGCCGAGATGATCTGGTAGCAAAGGAGAAAGGCTTGGAAGAGAGAGTTCTCGTAGTCGATGTTGACTGTCTAGGAGAGCTGGCAACCCGTAACGGGTTGTTGGCTCTTCCTTTGGATGAAATTAGAGAACGCGTCAGGAGATTCGGAAGGTTCGTACCGCGTTCCGATGCAGAGCATGATGAATCAATGAGGCAAATAATACCTTATGCGGTCTTCAAGAATGGAAATGAACACCTCCTCATGAAGAGAACTAAGAAGCAAGGAGAGGCGCGTCTTCACGACATGTATTCGATAGGTGTCGGGGGTCACATCAATCCAGAAGACGGAGCGTATCCCTGGGAGGCATTTGAGAATGGCTTCGAACGGGAGATCCGAGAAGAAGTCTCGGTGGAAATTCACTCAATTGAATACTTGGGAATCTTGAATGACCTTCAGACGGCTGTAAGCAGGGTCCACATGGGTATTGTATACTTGGCAGAGGTGGATTTCAACGGATTTAACGAAGTAGAAAAGTTCACGGGTGAGATGGTCGACCTGGCAATGCTTTACAAATATAGGGAGAAGATGGAAACATGGTCTCAAATCGTTTTGGGATATCTTCTGTCTCGTTGAAATGTCCGGCAAAGATAAACCTGTATCTTGCAGTAGATAAGAGGAGAAGTGACGGATTTCATAACATAAGCTCCGTCTTCCAGACAATAGATTTATTTGATGAGCTGATCCTTACTCCAGGAGTCAGTGAGACTTACTTCAAATGCAATACCGACATTAGCTGGAATCAAGAGAACACTCTTCACAAAGCGCTTACTGAAGTTGAAAGGCAGACTGGGAGAAAGATCAAAATTGGAATGGAACTGAAGAAGAGGATTCCTCCAGGAGGAGGTTTGGGTGGAGGTAGTTCAGATGCCGCTTCTTTACTGAGATTCTTTGCTCAGATATTCGAAATCGAACCTGAAAGACTGATCGAAATGGCATCGATGGTCGGTAGCGATGTCCCTTTCTTTCTTAGAGGTGGAACAGCAATAGCTTCGGGAAGAGGCGAGATTCTTAGTTATCCTGGCGATGTAACGGGATATTCCGTTGATTTGAGCTTTCCGGAGGTTGAGGTCTTGACAGTACTGGCATACAGATTAATAGATGAACGGGATTTCTTTCCTGGAATTGATGAGAGAGGGGCCGAGCAATACTATAAAGCCCTGAAAGCTCGTGATAGCCTTGGGATAAAGAATCTTTCTCTAAATTCATTTCAGAATCCCATCTTCAGTTGCTTTGCGGAGATCAAAGAGCATTATTCTAAATCCTCGTCAGAGAAACCTAATGCAGTCGTAACGATGATGACAGGATCAGGATCAACCATCTTCTCACTTTTTCAAGGCAGAATTGGAAAGTACAGGTTCATTAGTTCAGAGGAGCTGAATAGAGTATGGTATTCGACGGGTTGACTCTTCAGAGAGTCTTAGCAGAGATCTCAACTGGTCTTGGAACGCAGCTTCGGCAGGTATATCAGATTGGAAAGACGGAATTCTTTCTTAAGCTGTCAAAGATGGGAATCGAGATTTCCGTAAACCCCTCTTCTCCATATGTAATTGCATCTGAAAGAGATCGGAACTCCCCGTCGCTAGAAACCCCTTTCAGCATCTTCTTGAGAAGACATTTGAACGGTTTCTTTGTCACAGGAATAGAGCAGAAGGAAATGGACAGAATACTGAGGCTAGACTTCGAAGGAAGGGATGCCTTTGGCGAAAGGACGAAGTACTCTATTGTAACTGAATTCATTGGCCCGGGCTCGAATATGATAGTGCTTGATGAAGAAGGCATGATAGAGCAAACATTCAAAGAGATGATTACTTCTAAGAGGTCTCTGGTTAGAGGACTTAAGTATTATTCTCCCGAAAGCCCCGGAAGGTGTTTGAGAGAACTGTCAGCTGAAGAAATTGTCTCCACTCTTCAAGAGTCTAATCAGATTCTTTCGAAGGCAATCAGCGTATCCTTTACTGGCCTCTCACGAGCAACAACTGAAAACATAGTCGGATATCTTCAGCTTGAAGACGTTCCTCCTCTTGCACTTGGAAAGGAAAGGCTCCGCGAGACTGCCGAATTCTTGAAGAGTCTGGTAGAGAACTCCAGTGACGACTTTCTTTTCACTCTTGAAGCCAAGAACGGAACTGAGCTTTCTCCAATCCCTCTTGATTTCAAGGGTCATTGTGAGAAGATTCCGGCATCCCTGGCGATCAGCAAGACTCTTGAATCGATAGGGGTTGAAACCGAGATTGACAGGAGAAAGTCAACGATTCTCAGAAAAATCGAGAGAGCTTCAAAGAGACTCTTCCTATTAGCCGAGAAGCTTGAGAAAGAGCTTGCAGAAGTGGAAAACTATGAAGAATTCAGAAGATACGGAGAGCTACTCGTCGCAAATCTTTACCGGTTGAAGGAAAGACAGTCAGAAGTGGAGCTTGATGACTGGGAAAGCTCTAGCAAGGTTAAAATATCGCTCGATAAGAGACTGACGCCATCGGAAAACGCGCAACTCTTTTTCAAGTACTTCAGCAAGTCACGGCGGAAAGAGTTTCAAGTGAAGAAACGGCTGAGAATACTTCGTGCTGAAAGCGATTACTTGGAGCAGCTGAAAGAGATGATCGTTCAGGCAGAAACAATTGACGATATTCAGGAATTCTCATCGGAATTGGAAGAAGCAGGAATAATTCACAAAGGCAAGAGCGAAAGAAAGAAGAAAAAGAAGGTTCAGAATTACGGACCGAGAGTCTTCGAAAGAGATGGAATGAAGTACCTCGTGGGAAGAAACAATCTTCAGAATGACGACATAACGAAAAACGCTTCCAGGAATGATCTGTGGTTTCATGCCCGAGGCATTCCCGGAGCCCATGTTATACTTAAAAGAGCGGGAAAAGAGATCACTTCAGATGCTCTCCATTACGGCTCTTTTCTTGCAGCAATGTATTCAAGAGGAAAGCAATCTGGGAAGGTGGAAGTAGTATATACCGAAGTTCAAAACATAAGAAAGCCCAAAGGAGCTAAGCCAGGGATGGTTCTATATAAAAAATCGGAAACAGTTACAGTAGATCTCACCAAAGAGGTGTTACCAAAAAAATGATAAAGCTTCCTCCATATATCTTTTTTCTAGGGGGTTTCCTAACTTACGCTTCGATTTTCTTTTCGAGTGCTTCCGTGTCGATGACGATGTCGGTTATCGGAATGACAATAAGCCTCTATATCTGGTATATTCTTGCCTGGAATCGCGATAGACACATAAAGAATATGAAAACAAAGGGCCTCGTTAGGCCGGAGCAAATTCTTGAGCTCAAAATCACAAGTAATTCCAGAGTCTGGGTAATTGTGTACTCCGCCAGCTATTTGACAATGAACTTGACGGGTCTTTATATCGTCAAGGCCATTGTTGAAAACATAGACATCAACCTCGATGTTCCCAGCATGGAAGAACTGATGACGCTGCTCGGCACTGGCTACGTTCTCTCCAGCTGGTTGTTCTTCTTGACAGGAATCGCTTCTCTGTTTCTTTATGGGAAGCTGATCACAATGCTGTACAACGACGAGATGAAGATACAGTCACTTGAGAGCAAACACAGGAACATCCCTGAGTTGATTGTCAAGCCACTGTCTATAGTTGTGATGGTAGTCTTCACGCTCGTAACCTACGGCCTGTTTAGCTGGTTCATGAGATACAGGTTGGCCGCTATACAAAGATTTCACAACCAGATCGAGAGGAAGCTTGACGAGCTAGATATTTCATTTAAGGGAAAGGCGATTCAGGAGCATCAGCAAGAGGAAATAGAGAGTCCAAAAACGAAAGACAAAGAAATCCTGGAGAAATACTCTTCCAGTCTTGCCACGACCGGCGAAAGCGAAAGAAGAAAAGAGATTATCGCTTCTCTATTCAGAGATCTGGGCGATCTGAAATCCGACCAGGCTTTATCTCTGCTCAATAATCTACTTTCGAGGCAGTTACTTACGGAAAATGAGTTCAACAGGCTCACAAGACTTTTAGTTTAGCAGGAGGAAGGAAATTGATCCGATTCAGAAGTGCAACCATAACTTTGATAATAATAAATGTCGTTGTATATCTTTTTGTTATGATCATGGGGCTTTTCAGGGGCCCAATGGGCGTCAGTTATCGCGACTTGATAACGATTTATGGTGGGGTGAGCAGGTTTGCTCTTTCAAATGGCCTCATTTACACCCCTCTGACCGCTCTCTTCCTTCATGGAAATCTGATGCACATTCTCTTCAACATGTGGGCTCTATTTCAGCTTGGACACATAGTTGAAGGAGTTTATGGTATGAAGTGGTACCTCATCTTCTACTTCATTACGGGAATTAGCGGGAGCCTGAGTGCTGCTGCGTTTTCTAATGCATTCACTATTGGCTCGAGCAGCGCTATCTTCGGACTCGTAGGTATCCTTTTCACTTTGGGACTTAAAGATGACACTCCTGTCGCGCTACGCTCGATAACCGGCTACTCCCTACTTCCTATCATATTGATCAACTTGTTTCTCGGCTTCAGTATTCCAGGGATAAGCAACGCAGCTCATATTGGTGGCCTTGTGGCCGGTGCGATAATCGGTTGGTTCGCAAAGCCTGCTTATGCTAGATTCGCCCGTACTAGAAAAGTCTTTACGAAAGTGAAGGAGAAGAGTCCCGAAGAGTTCTCCAGAGATATTCTTGTAAGGTATATTCCTGTTCTGAACGATCTCAAAAACGTGAAATCAGAAGAGAGAACGTTGAGAATCGTTCAGTTGAGAAGTGAGCTGAGCAGTCTGAAGGATCAGGAAGTAGCCTCAAAAGTTCTCTGGGAGCTCTACAGACGTGATCTACTTTCAGAAGAGGAGTTCGAACGCTTGAGAAGATTTCTTTGACATTACAATAAGAGCCCCTTTCGGGGCTCTTTCATTCTATGAAGTCGCCGTCGATATGCATCTCAGCATCCACAAAGTCTTCTACAAAGAGAACTCGGGGAGCGTCAATACCGTTGAAATTAGTAGCATACTCGGTTGTGTAAGCACCGGCATTGATGAAGTATACTATGTCTCCGTAACCAATGTTCTTCGGAAGATCGATTTCATGATAGATCGTATCCACGGAATCACACGTGGGACCTGCAAGATGGAAAGAAATCTTTGTATCATCGACCTTTCCTTCTGTCAACACCTCGTATCTGAAGCCTTCAATCGTTTCGGTAAGACCGTGAAATACACCGGCATCAATGTACGCCCACTCTTCTTCACCCTTTTTACTTCTAAGAATAACCTGGCTAACGAGAACAGCGGAATTTCCTACCATCGATCTTCCTGGTTCTATGAAGAGCTCGAGATTAGAAACTGAAGACATGTACTTGTCGAGTGCTTTGTTAATTATGTCGCCATATGACTTAACAGACTTGATTTCTCTAACATGCCTAACGGGCATCCCTCCACCAAGGTTGAGCATGCGAAGGTTTATATTCTTCGAGCGCAGAGTCTTGAATACTTCCGAGGCATCTCTTATGGCGTCGTCCCAGCTATTGACGTTGTAATTCTGAGAACCAACATGGAAGCTTACTCCGTAAGCGTCAAGTCCAAGCTGATCGGCGTATTCCATTATTGAAATGACATGGTTCACATCGGTTCCAAACTTTCTTGAGAGAGGCCAGTCGCAGTCGCCCCCGCTCGTAGCGATTCTTCCGTACACTTTGCTTCCGGGAGCGTGGGCGGCTATCTTCTCCACTTCCATTTCCGAGTCGACAGCATAGTAGTCTATTCCAACGGAATAAGCGTACGCAATATCCTCTACTTTCTTGATCGTATTTCCAAAACTCATTCTTTCTGGACCAATTCCAAGTGAGAGAAGTTTCTCAATCTCTCCGCGCGATGCTACGTCGAAATTACTGCCGAGGTCCCGAAGAGTCTCGATAATCCTGGGGTGTGAGTTCGCTTTAACCGCGTAAAACACCTGAACATTCCTAACATGGCTTACAATGTCGAAATAGTTGTTTCTAACGTAATCCATATCCATTATCAAGAATGGTGTCTTTACTTCTCTTGCGGCCTTTCTTACCTCAGGGGTAATGTGCACTACGGCATCCCTCCTATAAAATAATCAAGTTATTGTAGCATCGATACTATGAAGGAATGCCAAAGATAAAATGTCATTTATAGTTTAATAACGTTACAAAACCATATTGCCCAATAATAGGCGCTTTCAGCTTTCTATGAGGAGTCTGCAAGTTTTTTCTAGAAATTCCCGATCAAGATCATCGAAACTGTTTTGAAAATGACTGTCAATATCCAGTTCACCTATGACTCTTTCATCGACAATCAAGGGTAGTACGATCTCTGACTTGGTACGCGCGCTGCACGAAAGATAGTTGGTCTCCTGTGAAACATCTGGTATGAGAAATACACTCTTCGTCTCGGCCGCCTGGCCGCAAATTCCGCTACCGAAGCCTATCCTGACGTGTTCGGTGGGTTCGCCCACATACGGTCCCAGTATGAGGGAGTTATCTCCATCGGAAAGATAGAAGCCTGTCCAGTTATAGTAGTCTACATACTTGTCGAGAAGCTTCGAAACAATCGTCATCTTCTCATCGAAACCGCATCCCTTAGTGCTCATCTCTATGTACTTGAGTAAACGGTCAAATCTCTGTACCTTCTCCTCCATAGACATACTAATGCGAACGTTCATTTCGGAATACTCTATGAAGTCTTCCAATGCCCTCATGGCTACGGCAGAGAAGTCTTTTATGTTGCCTTCACTCCAGCAATGAAGAAGATCTATCATTACTACATTTCCCTTTGAAGTTGGAACGATAAGATGCTCTTGTTTTCCCAGAGCACCCAGAATGTGGATCACAAAGTCTTCCCTTTCCAGGTGAAGCTGTGACGATATCTTTCCAAGATTTTTAAGGACCCTCCCTTTCTCGATAGGACCATGACTTTCCCAATAATGAGAAAGTCTGTCTATCTCCCTTCTTTCCAGTTTCTCAATCTCTCCTGAGAGGGTTCTGTCATCTAGATTGTTCTTGAACATGTATTCTTCGAGTACCCTTGGATGCTTTTCTCTGTATGCAGCCCAGAAGTCTCCCCACTTTTCCTTCGGATAGCTTAGAATACTGAAATAGTCATAAGTGAAATCCCTGAAAATGCTCCTCATCTAGCTACTTTCCTCCTACGCCAAGCAATACATAAGCATCATAATTGGACGGGTAGAATCTGTTTTCAGAAAGCGAATCGATCAGGCCGTAGTAGTAGTCCAGTCCCCCAAAGCTTGAAGTAACCATTACTATAGGTCTATGATATACATGAGCCTTAGAGAATAGCTCCCTGATTTCCGTTGCTCTATTATTAATGAAGAGATATGTACCTCTCTTTTCAATCCCATTTATTTCTGGAACTAGACCCGTTGCATCTATCTTCACGCCTGCCTGAGCAGACCACTGAGCCTTTATTGTCTCGGCAAAATCTCCGAAACGAGTGCTGTAATCAGGAATGTTATTGACCACAAGAATTTTTGGTGAAGAGCTTGCACCCCTTGTAGGTTCTGGATCATCACTTCCCGGTCCTGTAGGTATTATCCGACCTTCTCCATCTATGTAGTAGTCTATCTGGGCAAAGCTGACAGACCTCGGTCCAGTGAAAAAGCCGACGGCGAAATCCGTGAGAGACTTCTTGTCGATGCTGATATCTGTCTTTTCGAGCAAGAAGTCAATCATCTCGACTATCTTTGAGGGTCCTGCGTTAACAAGGTTCTTCAAGAGCTGCTCCACCACCAGTCTCTGCCTCTCTATCCGGCCCAAATCCCCAGAATCCGCCTGCCTATAACGCAGAAACTTGAGCAAATCTTCACCCTCAAGAAAGTGTATTCCAGGTTCAAAGTGAATGTGGAGTCCCTGCTGAAAGTCATCGTGATGCATCAAGGAATTCACTTCAACTCTTATAGGACCGGTGAACCTTGTCAGTTCAGTCACAGTGCTGAAATCAACAACTACCCAACCGGTTATTTCTCTTTCTGTGAGTTCCTCGACTCCCTTGATAAGTGCCTCCATTCCGAATGAGTTGTATAGTGAATTGATCTTCCTTTTCTCTGATCCATAAGAAATAACTGTATCTCTCGGAATACTTTTCAAGAGAAGTTTTCCAGAGGATCCAAAGTAGACTATGGAAATATAGTCAGTTCTTCCGCCAACGGCAGCCTTTGAGTTACCTCCAGAATCTATGCCAACTATCAGCACTGTCTCTCCCACAAGGTCTCTTCCAGTCATAGAACCGTATGCATCCCTGAAAACCAGAAAAACTAGGAAGAAGAAGAGAAAGACCTGAAGAACCGAAATGGTTGCAAGGGTAAAGTGAACAGACTTCATCAGTTTGAGAGTGCTCTCTTCACACTGTCAAGAGAATCGGGCTTTAGATATAGACGGCTAACGGTTTCTCCTCCAACCCCTACAGAGATCTTCAAAGGAAACTGAGTTAGTGTTTCCAGCTGATACGCCATCCTTGAAGAGCTTCCAAGTCTGTCGAGAAGTACGGCAATCCCCCTAGATGTAAGAGTAGTGGAACCGTCGTTTTCCTTTACTGTTTCTGCAAGTCCATTTATCTTCCAGTAATCGAACAGCTTGAACCCTCTTAAGGCCATTGCATCAATTAACTGAACGGGATTCGAAGCATTCACACCTAATCCCGATGCGAGTTCACTTATCAGCTTAGGACTAAGATTCACGAAGTATGAGAAGTCACTGTTGGTGTTCAACCAACTATGCACCAATCTCATTGCCTCTGCGCCAAGTTGAGGATCAAGAACCTCTTTGGAGTTCTCGATCGTTGCAAATACCGGAAAAGTTACCACAGAAGTCCGGGCGCTCACAGTGGTTCTCAAATAGTAGTACACGTGTTCACTGCCCTCCTGCCAGTGGAAGAGATAGTCCACATAACTTGCCTTCATCTCATCGCTTCCGCTGACTGAGCTGATTGTGAAATACACATAACCGGCACCGGCAGCAACGATTACTAAGATAAGAATAATCAGCCACAACAACTTCGGACCACGTCGTTTCTTTGGCTTAATTAGAGACATGATTGGCACCTCCAAGTAATTCATTCCACGTCCACACAGTCTCAGGAAGCAAGAGACTGCCCGACTTTACGGCCCATGTTATTTTCAATCTTATCACGTCAACAAACGATTTTTCCAGATCTGCTTCGGCCGCCACACGAATCTGGAGGGCCTCGGGAAAGGATCTACTTTCCTCGCTAATATCGGCAATCATAAGTATCTTTCCAAGCACACACATACCGGGAATCCCGCTGACATGCCAGTACACTGCCTCAAACACGTCACCTTCCAGTCCGAACTCTTCATTTAGAAAACAGGCAGCAACCTTGCCATGAAGAAGAATTGGGAAGTTTCTCTCGATATCTGATGGCTCTATCCCGTATGAGACTGCCTTTCGCATAAGTTCATCTCCATCCGCATCTCGGAAGAGATCGTGCGACAAGGCTGCGAGTGCTGCCTTAAAAGGGTCTGAGTTATGTACAACGCTGAGTCTCTTTGCCAATCTCTCGACCCCCGAAATGTGTTCTAGTCTCTCAGGAGAGCAAGTCTCTTCTGCCTTCTCACGAACAACTTCAGTTAGAATATCGTACCCTATATTCAACCTCTACCTCCGCTACCTCGCCTGGATCGACCGATACCGTGTAAGTCCACATACCTGTTTCTTTTATGTAGTCGAAATCACAATCTTCGCAATTCAGGTGGAATTGTTCGGCGTTCTGACCAAGGTAGTCTTCAATTTCAACTGTTACAGTCTCCTCGGAAAGGTTCCTAACGTAATAAGTGTTCTTGTAATATCTATACTTTGAATCACCAAGCGTTGTCACAGTCGTCTTTCTACCCGAAACTTCTATTGATCTTGCTATGCTTTGAAGAACAACACTCTCTCCCTTTGCAATATTTCCAATTCCTGCAGAACCTAAGTATACAGATTCGCTCCAGACCTCCATGACGCCGGACGGAAGATCAATTGGAACTTCATTCAGATAAACGTCAATTTCAACTCCGGTGAAGTTACTTCCGCCTCTACTTGCTCTGAAGACTAGCCTCTTATCTCCAGAAAAGAGTTCGGAGAGAAACGCAATATAGTTGGTGCCACGTTTCAGAGGAACGGAAATCTCGTAAAGTCTCGTCTCAGCATCGGAAGTAGTAGGAGATACTGAGTAAGATTCATTTACCATCTTTGCCGCCATGTCCCTGGTTGCATAACCGTAACCTGGATTTGATGAGACCAGAGTCACGTTTTCATTGGTTTCCATTTCAAGATGCACTATCATAAGACCCGTTAGAGAGAAATCCTTAAGTGAGAGCGAGTACCTCGTGGTCCAGCTGTTGTTCCTAACTTGATACGCAAATGAAGAGTGACCGCTGAAGCTATCCTGGGAGTTCAACAGAAAACGGGCGTTTGGGCTGAACTCATCGGAGAAAACGGGATACCCTTTTGGATTCACGATGATTTCGCCATATGAATTTCTGAATACTGGAAGAGGCGAGACAACCTCAAGTCTCTCAACTCTACCGTCTTCATAAACAAACTTAACAGGTCTTCCCAGATTTCTTTCGTATAGCGATTCCACGCTGTCACCTGGAACAAAGTTGATCGTAGTAGACTCAGGCACCCCAAATACAGAGAAGGTTTCTGGTTGAACTTGGGCACCATAAGGAACCTCAATAACCGCTCTTCCTTTCTCAAAAGCTACCTCCCCGGTGAGAATCGAGAAACCATTGAAAATGTAGAGTTGCTCAGAAAATGCGACAAATGCTCCGATAATGAAAACAACTAGAATCAGAAACCTTTTCATACCCCACCTCCAGTTTTCACCAGATCTCTCCTTCCTCTCCATAGACTTCGACACCGTTCCAGATCATTCGCTGCCAAACAGACTGAAATAGAGAGTCCAGCTCGCTTCTTTTGCACGCAACCATGCTTACGGTAATCTCTGCTTCCAGCTTCGAATCGTGTTTTCCCGTCTCCACAACGGAAGCGTTGAAATTTCTTCGAAGGTCGCTAAGGATCGGCCTTATGATGGACCGTTTTTCCTTCAATGAACTTATTCCGTAAAGTCTCAATAGATAGGTCACATAACCTACGTGCATCTTGTCTCCTCCAAGTTCTCTCGAATCTATGACATCTGGCGCTTGACTGCCGTTCAAAAGAAAGCGGGGGATAACCCCCCCCCCCGCTTAGTCAATCTGAAAAGCATTACTTCTGCTGTTCTTCAAGCTCCCTCTGTCGTTCAAGAATGATTTTCTGCTGGACATCTGGTGGGGTCTCCTGATAAGAGTTGAATCTCATGGTGAAGTAGCCCCTTCCGCTAGTTATAGAGCTCAGCTTGTTAGCAAAATCAAGCATTTCCGCAAGTGGGACCTGAGCGACGACTTTCGAAGTGCCCTTCCCTTGAGGTTCCATGCCCATCGGTCTGCCTCTTCTAGAAGTTATCTCACCCATTATATCCCCTGTCGCTTCTTCGGGGACGAAGACATCGACATCCATCAAAGGTTCAAGAATTACCGGATTGGCTTCTCCCATACCATTCTTGAACGCCTGCCTGGCAGCTATCTGGAAAGACATATCTGAAGAATCTACATCGTGGTAAGAACCGTAGAAAAGCGTTACTTTTGCATCGACTACCGGATAAGAAGCCAGCACGCCCTTTTTCATTGCCTCAACGATACCTTTCTCAACTGCAGGGATATAGTTTTTCGGAACGACTCCGCCGACGATTTTATCAATGAACTCAAAACCGGCACCACGTTCATTAGGCTCAATTCTGATCTGAACGTGTCCGTATTGACCGTGACCACCGGTTTGCTTTTTGTGTTTATACTCAGCCTCAACGGTCTTTCTCACTGTCTCTCTGTAGGCGATTTTCGGCTTTCCTACTTCGACATCGACGGAGAAGAGTTTTTTCAGCCTCTCTATCATTATGTCTAGATGCACAGAACCCAGACCGCTGATAACCGTTTCATTGGTTTCGGGATCGTTTTCCCACTTGAACGTAGGGTCGGACTCTGCAAGTCTCGCGAGACCTCCGCTAATCTTATCGATGTCTCCTTTTGACTTGGGCTGAATCGATTTAGAAATCATTGGTTCAGGCATTTCCGGCAATTCGAGTTTCAGCTGTCTGTCCTTGTGAGCTACCGTATTACCTGCAGCGCTCTTCTTGAGCTTACTCAACTTGACGATATCCCCGACAGTAGCCTCATCTACCTCAATCTCCTTTGTACCCTCGGGAAGCATAACATGTCCGACTTTCTCCAAGGATTCTTGATCAACCACGATGAAAGTGTCTCCTTGTTTGAGTGTCCCTGAAAGTATCTTCATGAAAGTCAGCTTTCCAACGAAGGGATCGACGACTGACTTGAAAATGTAAGCCACAAGCGGCTCTTCTTCGGTAGCGTTGACTTCTATCTTCTCTCCGGAAAGAAGTGTGGCTGCCTTCGGCGATGTCTCTGATGGCTTCTTTCCAACTTCGATCACAAAATCGAGTAGCTGCGAAATTCCGATATTCTTTGCCGCCGAACCAAGAAGAACCGGAATCACTTCATTTCCAAGATAGGCCTTTTTGAAAGCCGAGGTAAGCTCATCTGTCGAGAGGGGTTCTCCCTCTAGATACTTCATCATCAGCTCCTCATCGTTCTGAACGATGTCCTCGATCATTTTTGTTCTAGCCTCTTCGGCAGCTGATTTGAGATCTGCCGGGATATCTTCTTCTTTGAATACGCCACCATCTTCGAAAATGAACGCCTTCATTTTCACTAGATCAATCAGACCTCTGAAACCAGCTTCACTGCCTATTGGAAGCTGCACAAGAACCGGTGTTCTCTCAAAGGTGTCTCCTAGATCGGCGAGTGTATCTGCGAAACCGGACCTCTCTTTGTCCAGCATGTTGAAGAATGCAATTATCCCTTTTCCATGCTCTTTGGCGACCGAACCAAACCTTTCGGTTTGTATCTCAATCCCGGCAGTAGAATTTATTACCACCACGATGTTCTCTGACACTAAGATTCCGTTTGCAGTCTCAGCATAGAAGTCCGACATACCGGGAGTATCGATGACGTATATCCTGCTATCGTTGTGGCGAACACTTGTTACCCCCATTGAGAAACTTGCTTTCTTCTCTCTTTCAACTTCTTCAGAATCGGTTGCAAGGATGCCTATACGATCAATCAACTTAGCGTTATAAAGCATCGCATCAACAATTTGAGTTTTTCCAGACCCGTGGTGCCCAATTAGTGTAATATCTCTCTTGGCATCGACAGGAATCTTGTCCATATCTGACCACCTCCAAATCTATTTCAGTCTACTTTCGCGATCCAGTTATAATTACTGGAAGAGAAGGCACTCCCGAGGACGGCGAATTGATTATTTTACCATTGACAGATAGTATCGATGACTTCCCTCCATCAAGACACATGAGGGATTCAAATCCCTTGTCTTTGAAGAATTCTATCATCTCTTTGAAGGTTAAGCCATAGCTAGTCTGCTGGTAGCCATCAATTACGATGAAAACAACTTCTCCGGTTTCTTTAACTCCAACAAGCGTTCTTGGAGCTCTAACATCCAGCAGAGATGCTGAATAGTAGTTTCGCTCGTAACTGGTTACAGGCTCGCCTCCATGTATTATCATCGGACCTCCTTCAACAGCTCCTGTTACCTTCTTTCCATATGAATTCAACAACTCAAATGAAACAAATTCTCCAACTGAAGCCTTATTCCCTATCTTCTGTACGGAAGATGGCGAAAGAACCAACACATCTGAACCCTTCTCCACACGGGATACGAAACCCTTTTTGGTAACCATGCCATCCCTTATTACAAGATAGGTGAAGTCATCAAAATCAGGGATACTGTTTCGATACTCATCTGTGTACAAGACGGCTTCTCCTCTATACGGAGAGTTAACTCCCGTGATTTGAAGAAAACGGTCTCCAAACTTGGCCGTGTAGAATACATCCATTCTTGAAACATATACTTCACCACCTTCAGTGAAGTAAATCGCCGGTCTTCCGAGAGTTGGAAGGCCTAGCACTTTGCCATCCCGAACAAGGAGACCTATTGGTAGATTATGATTCTGATCAAAGTATCCGCCATTAATCATTATCTCTGCACCGCTTCTTTTCAGAGTATCCGTTGCCTTCTCAAGACCTGCAATTTCATTGTTAGCGAGTTCAACTCCAAAAGAGAACTTCGAGCCGTCCATTTCGAGATAAGACATTGTGAACTTCTGGCCGCCCGAGTAAGACTCGAATACGTTTAGGTCGAAATCTAAGCTGGCCTCCTGTTGTATTGTTCTTCCCATACCACTTTTACCTCTTATAATCAGCGTCATTCCTTTGATCTCATACTCAACGTCCGACCACGGTTTCTCAGCAGAGATTTTCACAAATCCCCTCCCGGTCGTCACAGATATCCCTTCGTATGAAAGAAATGGATCTACTTTCGCGGGCTTCAGAGTGAGGGCAAGTGATCCGCTTCCGGTCCACCAAATTGTGAAAAAGTCCGGGAGAACATCTCTATCAAGGGTCACATAGATCGCTTCCTGTGTGTTTTGAATACCCTTCACAGTTACCGGCTGAGAATAGAGGATCAGCGCCTCTGCTTCGCTGAAGAAAGATTTGTCTGTAATAGCTGCAAGCAACTCTGCGTTGACTAGAACCTTGCTATCTCTGATAATCAGTGAGTTCTCAAATTCGCTTCCAAACTCCACGGTTGCTCTTTTTGTCTCATGTGAAAGTGAGACGATAATCCCTGACGGAAGAATCATTATCGTCTCTTCTTGGCGAAGAGACTGAGAAACAACTATCCCCCTTATCAACTCACCAATTATGTCCAGTTTTACAAAATCCATTGAACGCTCAACAACTACCGCATCGGTGAAGACCCTTGTCTGTCCTCTATCGTCAAGGTAGATCAGATTCTTTGCTGAAGTTACCAATGAAACTAGCAGGAAACAAATGAACAGGATACGTCTCATTGAATGCACTCCCTACAGTACCTCGTAGACTATCGGAGGAGCCTGCACTCTCTCCTCCGAAACACAAAAACAATCGCGAATTGCTACAGTTTCCCTCTCAAACCTATCCCTTTGATTAGCATAGACTATGGCGATCGTTTCCCCCTTCTCAACTCTGTCTCCAATCTTCTTAAGAACTCTCATACCCACAGCCGGGTCTATTCTATCTTCCTTTCGTTCTCTCCCTGCGCCAAGCCTCATGCAGATCAATCCAATTGATTCGGCATCAACCGATTTCACATATCCGCTCACCTGAGATCTCACCTCTTCGATGATGGCGGCCCTGTCAAAACAACTCTCATAGTTCTCCGAGAAATCCTTTGGTCCTCCTTGAGCATCGACGAATTCGTTGAACTTTTCGATGGCTTCACCAGAGTCGATCATGCGATCAACGATTACTTGTGCATCATCTTCGTCTGCAACACCGCCAACTACCAACATCTGGCTTGCAATCACTCTGCAAAGCGAGCTGAAATCATTTGGACCTTTCCCTTTAAGAGTTTCTATTGCTTCCACTACCTCAAGCGAGTTTCCTACAGCGATTCCCAGTGGCTGGTTCATATCGCTTATTACAGCCTTCGTGGTTCTTCCCTTTCTTTTTCCAATGTCTATCATCGCCAACGCAAGTTCTTTAGCCTCTTCAAGGTCTTTCATGAAGGCGCCCGAACCGATCTTGACGTCAAGAAGAATTCCATCGGAATCGATAGCTAGTTTCTTGCTCATTATGCTTGAGGCGATTAGTGAAATCTCATCAACTGTGGCCGTAACGTCTCGCAAAGCGTAGAGCTTCTTGTCAGCGATGGCTACCTGTGCGGTTTGACCTGCAAGAGCAATTCCTATTCGTTCTGATTGCTGCTTGAATTCATCAATATCAAGTGAAGTCTTGAAGCCCGGAATCGATTCCAGTTTGTCGATCGTTCCTCCTGTGTGACCCAAACCTCTTCCCGACAGCTTTGCGAAAACCAGTCCTGCTGCCGCAACGATCGGTCCAACTACCAGAGTCACTTTGTCGCCCACTCCTCCGGTAGAGTGTTTGTCGACTTTTATGCCACTAATGGACGAAAGATCGATCTTTTCTCCTGAGTCAGTCATGATCTCTGTCAGACAAAGTCTTTCTTCTGCATCAAGATGATTGAAATACACGGCCATTAACCACGCCGCCATCTGATAGTCTGGAACATAGCCATCTACAAAACCCCGTATCAGCGATCGTAGTTCATCTCTAGTGTTGGAATAGCCGTTTCTCTTCTTGATGATTATGTCGTAAGTTCTCATTTAAACACCTTCTTCAGTGGTAACTTAACTTTCAGAATCGTTCCTGTACCATACTCGCTCTCAAGGGAAATAACTCCGCCGTGTTTTTCGACTATAAAGCGTGTAATAGCCAACCCAAGACCTGTACCACCCATCTTTCTTGATCGAGCCTTATCAACCCTGTAAAACCTTTCAAATATGTGCTTCAGAGAGTCTTCAGGTATTCCAACACCAGTGTCTTCAACTTCAATCATTGCATGGTTATTTTGAGCATAAGATCTTAGCCATATCTCTCTAGGCCCGTGCTCCTTAGCGGAGGTGTACTTAACGGCATTATCGATCAGGTTCAGAAGAAGTTGAACAAGTCTATCAAAATCTCCTTCTACAAAAATCCCTTCTTCTACGTCAACATTTACTATAACACCCTTCTCACCTGCAAGAGGATCGACAATTCGAATAACATATTTGACGACTTCTCCGAGCTCTACGTCCTCCTTGCTGAAGGAGGCTTCGCCCGATTCGAGTTTCTCAAGGTCAAGCAAATCGTTTATCAATCTTGTCATTCTTGCCGATTCGTTTTCGATTATTGAAAGAAATCTGTAAACTGTATCTTTGTCCTCAAGATCATCTTCTGCAAGCGTTTCAGCATATCCATGAATAGATGTTAGCGGGGTTCTAAGCTCATGAGAGACATTGGCAACGAAATCCCTTCTCATCGCCTCAACTTCCTTCTCCTTGGTAATATCCCTAAGAAGGATGAGATATCTCACATCGTTCTTCAGGGAGACTCTCATAATCTTACACTCTCTTATCGTTCTCTTCGGGTAGTAGATCGTTATCTCAGATTCCTGATTCTCTCTAGTTCTTACCGAATCTTCAAACAAATCGCCAATGTAATAATTGTCTATCGCTTCACTTATCTTCCTTCCAATTAGCTTCTTGCTCGAAAGCTCTTGCGCGGCTTTATTAGCGTAATCAATCCTTCCATCCTCTGATACTATCAAGAAGGCATCACTCAGATTATCAAAAATCGTCACAAGATCTTCGATTCTTGCATTTAAAGAAGTTACTTCCTCTTTAATGCTCGAAACAAGCTGCTGAACCTTCTTATAGATGAAAATAAACTCGGCGCTTCTCGGAACTTCTACAAGGTCCGCAAAGCGCCTTTTGGCGGCTTCTAATCTCTTGTTTTTCTGTCTTTCATGTCTGAACAGAATCAAGAAGAGAAAAGCTATCACCGCAACAGTAGCGAGGACAGCATAGAACAACGGATCAATCTTCCTTTCCAGGATCTCTGAACTTGTAACCTTTACCCCTAACGGTGATTATGTACTTTGGATTAGAGGCATCTTCTTCGATCTTAGTTCTTAGCCGTCTAATATGGACATCAACTGTTCTTGTGTCACCGTAGTAATCATATCCCCACAGCTTGTCCAAGAGAACGTCTCTACTGAAGACTTTGCCCTCATTTTCTGCCAGGAATCTTAGAAGTTCAAATTCCAGAGGAGTAAGGCTGACCATTCGGTTTTTTACCCTTACTTCGTATTTCTCGGTATCGATCTCTAGGTCTTTCGCAAGTATCTTCTTTGGCCTTTCTTCTTTTGCCTGTGCGCTCTGTTGAATCCTTCTGAAAACCGCTCTTATTCTAGCCAGAACTTCTCGCACGCTGAAAGGCTTGGTAATATAGTCGTCTGCTCCGAGCTCGAGTCCCAATACCTTGTCGAATTCTTCGCTCTTAGCACTCAAGAATATAACAGGTGTCTGTCTGAACTTTTCGGTTGCTCTCAGGTTTCTGACCAGTTCGAACCCATCCATTCCTGGAAGCATAATATCAACGATGAACATATCAGTTTCATTGTCCTCGGCGATCTTAAGCGCTTCTTCAGCATCATATGCTTTCAGGACGTCATAGCCCTCCTTTTTCAAGTTAAAAGTAAGGAGTTCCACGATCGAAGGCTCATCGTCAACAACCAGAATACTCTTCTTTGCCATGCTTCTTCCACTCCTTCCGTTTCGAATTCACTTCCTCTGCATATTTTTTCAGAATAGGTGTTGGATCAACTCCACGCTCCACGTGTGCCAATAGCTCCCGGGAATGACTCTTATCGATATTCGCAAGAGCAAACTGAACTTGAGATTCCTTCAAACTCTCGAAGTCAAGCTTTACGCCCTCAACCAACAACTCCGATCTGATCTCCTTCTCGTACTTTCTCAGTCCGCTTAGAGACTCCATCGGCATCTCTTCAAATGGAGTACCCGGTTTCGGAATCAAAGGGTTCAAACTAAGAACCACACTTGTATAACCCATGCTTGAAGCCTGTAACGCCATCTCGGCTATCTCTTGTCTATCCTCACGCCTTTCAAAGACGGCTCCATAGATGTAGTACATCTTCACTCTACGGAAACCGTGCTTTCTGCCTAGCTCCAAAGCGCTGAGGATATCTCCTCTGCTTATTCCTTTAGCAAAGGCATCTCTCATTCTCTGGCTTCCACCTTCTGGGGCAATAGTGAAAATACTCTGATTGGACAATCTGAGTGACTTCATTAGAGTATCCGAAACGGAATCGAGCCTAAGAGAAGAAACTGATAATTCGTACCCTTTCTCAATACAGTGTTCGGCTACTTCATCGATGCCCGGATAGTCAGTAACGGTTGCTGCCACAAGTCCAAATCTATTCGTGAAGTCAGCTACAGAATCCATCAGGTCAAATACCTCATCAGACTTTCTGAATCTTGGTCTTCCGTATCTGTGACCAGCCACACAAAACCTGCACTTTCTAAAGCATCCTCTGCCTACCTCAATTAGGTACCGGTCTCCAAATACTGAATCGGGACTGATAAATACACTCTCACCAAGAACATCAGAAAAGAAAGGAGTCACATGTTCCGTCTCTAGAGAAGCAATTATCTCCTTTCTGTGCATCCAGTGGTCAACAGCGGATAGACCATCAAGGAACTCCTCACTTAAGTCTCCCCTGTGAACCACATCGGCAACTTCTGTGAGGAGGTTATCATTGAAGTAAGTCATGGCTCCACCAGCAATGATCACCGGGTGAAACTCATTTCTCTCCTCTTTTCTAAGTGGAACAGAGAACTTATTAAGAATGTCAAAGACGTTCATTAAATCAAGCTCAAAGTGAACAGAAAAAGCCCAAATCTTGAACTCGTCTAGGGGCGTGAGTGAATCAAAAGAATAATACTTCAAAAAGTCCTTATTGTAAAAGAACCTCTCTGCCCTCACGCTGCCTAATTCGTTAAGCTTTCTCAGCAAAACGTGCGTAGACAGACTTGCACTTCCTACTTCGTACGAATTTGGGTAAATAAGCGCTACCCTAACATCGCCAAATCCACTTACTTCACTAACAAACCGCTCTCTGAATTTCAAACTAGAGACTTGCTCATACTCACTCCAGCTTCTTTTGTCTCTCGGTTTACGCACTAAAGGCTCTCCTGAGAAAATCAGCAGATATGAATTTACGCGAAAACTCAAAAGAACCAGCTTCAGAACCAAGCTGAGTAACTGACCCCGAAAAGCAGACTTCAGCATTGTCGGAGACAGATTCGATCTTTATGTTGACAACCATCTCTCTTTCCATCAATATCGGAGAATGATGCCTGACAAAGGTCTCGGAAACCACTGAAATCAACGATTCTGACTCAAAATCGGAGATCAGTGAATGGCCGCAGTTATGGATAATCTTCATCAAACCACTAGTCGACAGCAGGTTCAATAGTTCAAAGTCATACCGTTCCGACCACCTAAGCGAAACATCCGATGGAGTAACTGCTAGCGTGAAAGTCTTACCCTGTAGCGACTTCAGCCGCTCGAAATTCAACATTTCGCTTTCACCTCTACTCCTTTGTGATCTCGGGATCGCTTGCTGTCGCCCCAGGAGCAATCTCTACAGTCTCAATATCATCTCTATAATAGTTGCCGGTTTCAAGTCCCAGGATTTCGGCCAGTTCTTTGCCGGAAATCGTCTCCTTCTGAAGAAGATAGTCGGCCGCTTCATCCAGTTTCTTCCTGTAATCCGAAAGAACTCTCTTCGCCCTTTCATAACACGTCAGAACTATTGTCTTAACCTCTGAATCTATCTCACTGGCAATTTCTTCAGAATAGTTCTTCATCCTTGTGAGCTCTCTTCCGAGAAATACTTCCTCTTCCTCTTTGCCCCAAGCGATTGGTCCCAATCTCTCACTCATTCCAAACTGAGTGACCATACTCCGGGCCATCGCACTTGCTCTTTCCAAATCGCTTGCAGCACCAGTGGTAATCTCGCCAAATACCAGATCTTCCGCCGCTCTTCCTCCTAGGGCCTGAGCCATATTGTCTAACAGCTCAGACTTAGTTATTAGATACCTGTCCTCTAGTGGCAGGCTTTCCGTGAAGCCGAGAATCGAAGTGCCGCGAGGAATTATTGTAACCTTGTGCACAGGGAAGGCTTTTGGAAGAATCAAACCTACTACGGCATGTCCTAGTTCGTGATAGGCAAGTATCTTCTTCTCACGATCGTTTATTCTCCGAGATCTCTTAGCCGGTCCCGCAAGAACTCTATCAATAGCTTCCTCAAGTTCAACCATTCCAATCATCTTTTTCTTCTTTCTAGCAGAGAGAATTGCCGCTTCATTGATCAGATTCTCCAAGTCAGCTCCAACAAACCCTGGAGTTCTCCTGGCAAGCAGCTGGACATCAACTTCAGGGTCTATAGGTTTACCTCGCATGTGTATCTTCAGGATCTCTGTTCTTCCTTTCAGATCTGGCGGATCAACTGAGATTTTCTTGTCAAATCTACCTGGGCGCAGCAAAGCTTTGTCCAGAATATCTGGTCTGTTCGTGGCCGCAATAACTACAACTCCGGTCCTGGCATCAAATCCGTCCATTTCGACAAGAATCTGGTTCAACGTCTGCTCTCTCTCGTCATGGCCGCCCCCGAGTCCTGCTCCTCTGTGTCTACCCACGGCGTCAATTTCATCAATGAACAGAATCGCAGGCGCTGAAGACTTAGCCTGAGTGAAAAGATCCCTAACTCTTGCCGCTCCAACTCCAACGAAGAGTTCGACGAAGTCCGATCCGCTTATGAAGAAGAAGGGAACCCCAGCTTCTCCCGCCACAGCTCTTGCAAGGAGCGTCTTCCCCGTTCCCGGAGGACCCACCAATAATATACCTTTGGGCATTCTTGCCCCTGTTTCTGTGAACACCGAGGGATCCTTCAAATAACTGACAATGTCGGCTAGCTCCTGCTGGGCCTCCTCAACTCCCGCAACATCCTTGAAAGTCACGTGTTTGTCAGTGTTGACATATTTCTTTGCCGGACTCTTAGTGAATGTGAAGGCCTGTGAATTGCGGCCAGACATAGATCTCATCAAGAAGAACCAGATGAACACGATTATTGCGAGAGGAATCATAGTTCCAAGAAGATTCACCCAGAAGAGAGAATCGCTTCCTCTTTCGAATGTGATGTTTACTCCTCTCTCCGCCAATCG
Organism: Mesotoga sp. Brook.08.105.5.1; assembly: GCF_002752635.1. Taxonomy (NCBI): domain Bacteria; kingdom Thermotogati; phylum Thermotogota; class Thermotogae; order Kosmotogales; family Kosmotogaceae; genus Mesotoga; species Mesotoga sp. Brook.08.105.5.1. The sequence continues at coordinate 54,661 of NZ_AYTW01000040.1, read as the reverse complement.
GTCTATGTGATTCTGAAAAGTTTGAGTCATAAGAGTCTGAGAGGGGACATACGTCTCAAGTGATCTTCTGGGGTTATCTCCTGTTATGTACACGACTTTTCCATTATCGTAAACAACTATATCAATAATATTATTAAAGTCATCCAGGAACTTAGTGTAGGGAACTACAACACTTGTCTCAGTTGGATATAGGCCCCTGAGTGCAATTAGCAGGAATATGCCCAAAACAACATAGAAGAGAATCATTCCAATCCTGGGCTTTTGATCCACAGAACTACCTCCTTTCAAGGCAAAAAACTACGCTGTCGAGACTGGAGGGGCAAACTCTGCAAAGCTCGCTCGTGACAACACCTGGAATCCAGAGGATATCTCCAAAAGCGTTTTCAAGAACCATAATTCTGCTTGAGAAGCCCTTCAAACCTTTCTCTGTAACTACATCGATAACTTTCTTATTTCTTGACATTCCAAACGGGATGATCTTGTCTCTTTCATCCATCGGCCGCAAGCTCAAAGGGAAGGAGAGCTTATCACCCGAACATATGCTATTAAAGGCACCGTCCAATCTTTCGATCATCGCTTCCGGAACCTCTTCGTTGCATTCCAGGGAAATCTTCCATCCTTCTAGTTCACGGCTGAAAGGGAGAGAGTCTATACTTTGCCTTTCGATCCGCTTGAATCTAAGTTCTCCCCCGTAGAAGAAGACATATCTGCCGATCTTCGAGGCCTTGATATCTTCTCTAAACTCAACAGTCCACCCTCCTCTACTAGAAATCAGGAGATCGAAAAAGGCAACAACTCGCTCTCTGGAGGGTGGATACTTGTCAGAACTAAGAATAGAAACGATCTCTCTCACCATCTCCAACAAAACGGCCCTTTCAACTTCTTTAAGCTTCAAGGCCTCCACAAAAAAAACACCGTCTGCGAATTCGATCTGCTCCAGAACCTCTTCAACCCTTTCATGGATCAGTGCATATCCATCATTGATGTTTTCAAAGAACCGCCACACGGCCTCATTAAGTGCTGAGTTTATCTTTCTAAGCTCCGGAATGATTCTCAGACGAACGTAATTGCGCTCAAAATCATCCTCAGAGTTGGTTTCATCCTCCATAAATGTAACCCTGTTAATTGTAACATAATCTATAATACGTTGCATATCGCTGAATAGCAGAGGTCTTATCAAATCGCCACCTAACGGGCGCAGTCCAATCACACCTTTCATGCCAGTTCCCTTCACGATTCTTAGCAGGATATTTTCTACAAGATCGTCTCGATTATGCCCTACGGCGATTAAATCTGCACCGATAGACATCTTAACTTCTCTCAGAAAACAATATCTTACTTCCCTCGCCGCAGACTCTATCGACAAACCGCGCCTCTTTTTCAAAAGCTCATTAACATCTCGTCTTTCGTGAAAGAAGGGTACCGACCGCGCCCGACAGAAATCGCCAATCATACCTGCTTCCTCGACGGGTCCCTTCCTTCGAAGACCATGGTCGAGATTTGCGGCAAAGAGGTCTATTCCCAGCTCCGATTTAAGATTTATCAGAACATTGAGAAGACACATTGAGTCCTTCCCTCCAGAAACTGCTACAAGAATTTTCTGACCACTTTCTATTAGGTCCCATTTCTTGATGAATTCGAGGACTTCCTTCTCGAAATCACTCATTTGCACCACCACCAATAATAATGCGCCCGTAAGGGGCGCATCTGGAGCCAACGAAGGGACTTGAACCCCCAACCTGCTCATTACGAATGAGCCGCTCTACCGGTTGAGCTACGTTGGCACCTGGTTCCAATTCTATATCACCGCTTTTCCTATGTCAATCTGTCATGACGCATAAGAGACGCTTCTTCGTTCCCTTATAACAGTCACCTTAATAACACCGGGATATTCGAGTTCCTCTTCAATTTTCTTGGCAATATCTACGGCCATTTTCTCGGCCAGCAGATCATCAACCTTTTCTGGCTCTACAATTACCCGAATCTCTCTCCCTGCCTGAATTGCGTAGGCCTTTTCTATATGCTTGAATCCGGTCGCAATGTTCTCCAGGTTTTCAAGTCGTTTAATATACATATCAAGCGACTCTCTTCTAGCTCCTGGCCTTGAAGCAGATACAGCATCTGCAGCGGCCACAAGAACCGCTTCAGGGGTCAAAGCCTCCGTCTCACCATGGTGATACTGTATCATATTGACAACCTGAACCTTTTCCCCGTACCTCTTGGCAATCTCTCCCCCAATAATCGCATGAGATCCCTCAACTTCGTGATCAATTGCCTTTCCAATATCGTGAAGGATCGCCCCCCTTTTCGCTTTGTCAATGTTCAAACCCAATTCGGAAGCCATTAGAGCTGCAAGATGTGCAACTTCAACAGAGTGCTGCAATACGTTCTGACCGTAACTCGTCCTGAACTTAAGCCTTCCTAGTAGTTTGACAAGCTCTGGGTGCATCGAGGGAATACCTACTTTCATCAAAGCTTCCTGACCCGCTTCTTTTATTTCACTGTAGATCTCTTTTTTTGACTTTTCGTACATTTCCTCAATCCTGGCAGGATGAATTCTTCCATCTTCAACGAGCCTATCCAGTGTCATCTTTGCGATCGCCCTCCTAAGAGGATTGAAACAGGATACCACAACAACTTCAGGTGTATCATCGATCACGAGATCCGAACCGGTCAACTTCTCAAATGCTCTGATATTCCTTCCCTCTCTGCCTATGATCCTTCCCTTCATCTCATCGGAAGGAAGGCTTACCGCGCTTACAGTTATATCGCCCGTATAATCTGCCGCATAGCGCTGGACTGAGTTGACGATTACCCATTTCGCGTATCGATTGCCTTCTTCGTCGTAGTGATCTTTCATCTCCTTAAGCTTCTGAGCAAGATCATGTTCGTAGATTTCTTCAGCTCTCCTCAGGACTATCTCTCTGGCATCCTCCATCGAAAGGTCGGCAAGGCTGAACAGTTTCTTCTCTGCTTCTTCTTTCATCTCTTCAACACGAGCCCTTTCGATATCCAACTGTTGTCGAGTCCTCTCAATAGCTTCTTCCTTTTTATCGATGTTATCTTCTCTTCTGGAAATCCTTTCTTCCCATTGCTTCAGTTCTTCTCGATCTCTCTTGAAATCCTTCTCTTGCTCCTCACGAAGCCTGTGGAGTTCTTCACGGCCTTCTAAGAGTGCCTTCTTCTTAAGATGATCCGCCTCTTCCTGAGCCCTCTTGATTATCGACTCTGAATCCTGTTTTGCGGATTTCAGTTGAAGCTCAAGCTCATCCTTTGCCTTCTTCACAGCCAAAGGGGTGAGTATAAAATAAGCCAGCGCAATACCCGCTGCCAGGCCGGCTATTATACCAATCAGTAGCATCATAGTTTCTCATCGCTGGTCCTTTCACCTAGCCTTCGAGGAAACCAGCTCCCTCCCTTCATGATTTCTCTTTGATCTCCTCAATAATCTCATCGATTATCGAAGAGGAAAACCCTCTTCTGTAGAGTTTTCTTCTTATCTTATCAGGATCAGTCAATTCTGTGTTGCCTGCAGCTCTTTTTCCAATCTCTTTCAAGTCGCAACTGTCCAGTTCTAATTTAATTGTATCGTCAATTACCTCTTCTGAGATTCCTAACCCAAGTAGCTCCTGTCGAAGCCTGAACGGGCCTTTGTAATGCACATTCAGTCCGTCGCTTACATAGAGTCTGGCGAAAATGCCGTCGTTAACTAAGCCCTGCTCTTCCAGCTTTTCAATGACCTCTTTGATCTCCTTCTCAGAATACCCCTTCTTGAAGAGCTGTACTTCGATTTCCCTTCTTGACCTCAACCTGTATTTCAAATATCTCAAAGCATCTTTCATTGGATCTGAACCCATCACTTGTCGTCTTCCTTCTCCTCTTTCTTGACTTCCAGGAGCGGCAAACCAAACTTCGTCCTTAGCCTGTTTTCAATCTCGAGCATCAGCTCAGGGTTTTCCTTCAAGAATTCTACTCCATTAGCCTTGCCCTGCCCAAGGCTTACTTCACTATTATCAGGGGTCATGTAAGCGTACCATGCTCCCTTTCTATCTATCATGTTCTCAGAAACCGCAAGATTGAATAGCTCGTTTGCATGCTCGATCCCTTGCCCGTAAATTATGTCAACCTTGGCTTCTCGAAATGGCGGGGCAACTTTGTTCTTCACAACTTTAATGGTTGTCTCGTTTCCAAGAACTGTGTTCCCTTCTCTTATAGCACTGCCCCTCCTAACCTCAAGTCTTACCGAAGCATAGAATTTCAGTGCGACACCCCCGGTTGTTGTTTCAGGATTACCGTAGACTACCCCGATTTTCATTCTTGTTTGGTTAATGAAAATCACGATGCACTTCGATCTACTTACGTTCCCAGAAATCTTCCTTAGTGCCTGTGACATAAGCCGAGCCTGAAGACCAACCTGCAGTTCGCCCATCGCCCCCTCAATCTCGGTGCGAGGCACTAAAGCTGCAACAGAGTCCACTACAATTAGATCGACCGCACTAGACCTGATTAGGCCATCAACAATGTCCAGAGCCTGTTCTCCGTAATCAGGCTGAGATATCAAGAGATTGTCAACATCCACCCCAAGATTCTGCGCATAATGGATATCGAGAGCGTGCTCTGCATCGATGAAGGCAGCTATCCCACCCCGCCTCTGAACTTCTGCAATAGCATGCAAGGCAATTGTCGTCTTTCCGCTCGATTCAGCACCGTAAACCTCAACTACTCTGCCCCTTGGATAACCCCCCACTGTAAGGGCAATGTCGACAGCAAGTGAGCCGGTTGAGATCACTTCTATACTCTTCTGATCTTCTTTATCTCCCATAAGCATTACCGAACCCTTGCCAAACTGTTTCTCGATATCTTTTATTGCTCTATCAAGTGCGTTTTTCTTATCCTTCGACAGCATGTTCAATCAGTCCTCCTTCAAAGCTGCATGTGAAGACCTTTCTGTACCTAGCTCCTTCCCTGGAGAGAATCGATTCGAATATTGTGGCTTCTCCGACAGGAAATATCACTCGTTCACTATCAAGTGTACTCAAGAATTTCCGCCACATTGGCGGACTGAATTTCATCCTGCCTACAGTCAAATGCGGTCTAAAATTATCTTCAACAGGCAGATTCATTGCTTCAAGAACTACTCGCGTCTCTCTCTGTAGATTAATGAGACTCTGATTTCTTTCAATTCCTACCCAAATAACCTTTGGCAAGTCCTTATGTTTGAAGTAACCTATGCCTCCAGTTTCCAGAGTGAATGAAGGAAACCCTCTCAGTCTACGCGACAACATCGATGCCAGTAAAGAGAGTCTTTCCGGCTCTATGTTGTCAAGAAATGCAAGAGTAACGTGAGAGTTTACTCCCGGCACCCATGATGCCTTGAACCCCATCCTTCTAAGCCTTTCCGAGATACTGTCTATCATAGCGGAAACCCTGTCGCCTGTATCAACTGCGATAAAAGAGCGCAAGTCAATCCCCCCCTTTGAAAATGTCTAGATTCTTAAACAGGTAGTTGGCTCCACTCGCTGCCGTGACACCTGCGACGAAGACCTCAAGCCACAGCACCAATGCTTGAGAGGGGAAATCCCATAGCAAATTCATGTAGAGAATTACCAAGAGAATCATTTGAGAGAACGTCTTAACCTTTCCGAGAGCATCAGCCGCGATCACTTTTCCCCTGCTCGAGGCAACCATTCTTATCCCTGAGACAAGCGTGTCTCTAAAGATCAGTATGAAAAGGAACCAGAGACTGACTCTCGAAATCGCCATGAAGCCCAGGAAGACTGATGTAACAAGGATCTTGTCAGAGATCTGATCTAGAAACCTCCCCAGATCCGTAACGAGACCACGCTTTCTTGCTATTCTCCCGTCAAAGAAATCTGTAAGTGAAGCAATTCCGAAGACAAGGAATGAAAAGTAGTAACCAACGACATTCCCACTCATTAGCAATAGAAGGGTAGGTAAAGCGAGCACCATTCTCGACAGGGTAAGAATGTTAGGCAAGTTCATCAAGAACAACACCTTCCATGTCATGCTCGTAAGTATCTGTGATTCTGGCTTTCAAGAAAACTCCTTCCTGCTTATGGCCCTTCAAAACAACCACTCCATCAACATCAGGAGCGCTGTTATATGCTCTTCCCAGCGTGTAACTTTCACCGCTCTCCTCAAGCAACACAGTAACTACCTTTCCTTTAAAGTCTGAAAGGCGCTCCGCTGAAATCCGATCCTGTTCGTCAAGCAGAAGCTCAAGCATCTCCTTTGCTGCATTCTTGCTTACAGTAAGCTTCTTATCGAATGCTGGCGTTCCTTCCTCTCTTGAGTAGACAAAACCTCCGAGTCTATCGAACCTAACACTTCTTGCAAAATCGACAGTCTCGTTGAATGTAGCTTCACTCTCACCTGGGAATCCGACCATTATTGTCGTTCTCAACACAGCATGAGGTGCTTTTTCTCTGATTCCAAGGAGCAAATCGCGTAACTGTCTAGAGTTCTTTGACCTGCCCATTCTCTTCAGGATCTCATCGGAACCACTCTGAACAGGTATATCGAAATAATCTACTACCTTTGAAAGCGAGAGAATCGAATCTATCAGTTCATCTTCCACATGATCGGGGTGAAGATAAAGAACCCGTATCCAGAAATCTCCTTCAAGATCATTCAATTTACCGAGAAGTCCGGCAAGAGTGACTCCCTCATCCAGATCTAAACCATATTGCGTACAGTCCTGAGATACTAGAACGATCTCTTTCACACCTTGTCGCACCAAAGAAAGAGTCTCTTTAACTATGCTTTCTGAAGTACGACTTGCCGCAAAACCTTTGAAGTTGGGAATTGAACAGAAAGCACAATTTCTGTTGCAGCCGTCTCCAATCTTCACGTAAGCACTATATTTTTCAGCGACTCTGGTGGAGTACTCGTAGACTCCATCAGGTTCACCAATGAAGAATACCTCATTTCTCTCGATAAGATCAGCGAGCGTTGCCGGGCTTGTGACTCCAACTAACCCATCAACTTCGCGGATCTCAGATTTCAATTCTTCGAAATATCTTTGAACAAGGCACCCGACTGCAAGTACTCTTAGATTCGGATTGTGCTCTTTGTAGGAAAGGGCCCTGAAGATCTCTTCCAGGCTCTCCTTCTTTGCATCGTCGATAAACCCGCAGGTGTCTATAACTAGTAAATCCGCACGCGAAGCATCTTTTACTATCTCATGGCCCCTGCTTCTCATAATGCCCATGAAATTATCCATATCGGCAATATTCTTTGAGCATCCCAGAGAGAGAACTCCAAACTTCATAGTCTTTCCTTTCTTTTGAAGAGGTACAGCTCCCTGATTCGCATGAGTTCTTCAATATACTCCCGATCCCGATAGTTCGGATAAGTGTATGGAAGTGGTGTAAAAGCACCATTGACGAAAATGAGAGTTATCTCAGCAGAGATGCCGTCTCCAATATAGATACGATTCGCCCAATGCTTAGTTGATGCGAGAACAAACTGAGCGTGATGAACATAGCCCGGATCTAGATTTACTTTTCTCTTCCCTTCCAGTCCGAATTTCTCTTCAATATCGTTTGTAATTCTCTTTATGAGGGAAAGTTGTTGAGGGTGTACGAGCCTCTTAAAAGAAAGCAGCTTGCCTTTAAGACCAAATCCCATCTCATCGTTGTAATAAGATGTGTATTTATCGAAATCCAGCGATTTCGATATATAGTCTGCCGGTCCAAACTCCTTCTCAAGAACAGGTTGAATTTCCTGAAGCCTGTAATCTATGTATGAACCGAAAGCGAAGACAACGAGATTGACCATTTCCGTTTCTCTATAGCTTCCCATCACTTTACACTCACTTCCGCCAGTGGAATACTCACATTCACCATCTCGCCTCCGCCCCTAACCGTATACCTTCCGGGCAGATCTTGCTCAACAACCAATTTATCATTTCGTCTTATCTTTAGTACCAAATGCTCACCAGGTTCAAGAACATACCCCTCATCACCGAGAAGAATTCTGAGACGAGACGAGAGGTCGAAAAAACCGACTTCAAATTCGGTAGACTGCGATTCTCTTATGTATCTAAAAATGTAAAGCGATTCTACAAATAGGAAGAGAGAAATTATCAGCAGTACTACCGATGCTACCTGGCTATTAAGTCTTGCTCTCTTTCCCATAAAAAGCGCTCCAGTCGAAATTATGGATATTCTACGGATAATTATAGCACGTTGCTATGGCACATTTTTTGAGTGGCGCCATCAAAAGATGTATGTAAATAATCGTGATATAATTTTCACAAATACGCCTGCCGGGAGGTTGATCAGCAATGGATAACACAAAAATCCCAAAACCTACTATAAAGAGACTCGCCGTATACCACAGGTGCCTGGAAAACATGGTTATCTCAGGAGTGGCAAGCGTATCCTCAAATGATCTGGCAGAAAGGCTCGGGATTAAAGCCAGTCAAGTGAGAAAGGATCTTTCATATTTTGGAGAGTTCGGAAAGAGGGGTGTCGGTTATAGTACAAAGCTTCTTCTTGATAGTATTAGCGAAATCCTTGGAATAAGGAAGAAGTGGAAGACCTGTATAGTGGGGATGGGAAACCTCGGTATGGCGTTGGCCAACTACCCCGGACTTGAGAACTCCGGTTTCATTGCAAAAGCGCTCTTCGACAACAATCCAAACAAAATCGGTATTCCAATGCCGAACGATCTTGTAATAGAATCAACAGAAGTGTTAGAGGAAATTGTGAAGAAAAGGCAAATAGAGATTGGTGTAATCACTGTTCCCGCGAACGCGGCCCAAATCATCGCTGATTTATTGGCAGATGCGGGTGTCAAGGGGATTGTCAACTTCGCTCCAATCCGCCTTACTCTGCCTCCTGGCATAAGCAATGAGGAAATTGACATTTCTGTCTCATTCAGATCACTTGCTTTCAATATGACATTCGGTTCTTCCAGAAAAGGGAGAAGAGCTTAATGGTTCTTGTTTCAATAATCGGAGGAAGCGGGGCCGGAAAGACGTCCGTAACCAACGTAATCTTCAATCACTTCAACGAAAGAGCGGCTGTTCTCTCGATGGATGACTACTACAAAAACCTGGATCCCGGAACTGATCCGAGAGAGTTCAATTTCGATTCTCCGAAAGCCTTTGACTTTGAACTCTTTGAACAGCACCTCAAATCCGTTAAGCAGAACAAAAGCATTATGGTTCCAGTCTATAGCATGGTCACGTACAGGCGAGAAGAAGGAATCTGTAGAGAGTTTAGGCCTAAACCGCTGATTATCGTCGAAGGGCTCCTGGTAATGTTCAAGAGGGAAATGAGGGATCTCTTCGACTTCTCAATATACATAGATGCGCCGGCAGATGAAAGGCTTATTAGAAGGATAGAACGTGATACTAAAGAGCGAGGTAGATCCGTAGACAGCATAATAGAACAGTATAGAAAGTTTGTCGCTCCGTCTTTTGAAAGTTTCATTGAACCCCAGAAGTACTTTTGTGATATAGTTTTACCTGACGGGGCCGCGAACACTACCGGTCTTAATGTCATAATCAACGCCATTGAGAACATGTTGAACAAGTGATCGGGCTGGAGGTGTAGAGTGCCAAATAGAATACTCTCGGTCATTGTGTTTCTGGTAATCGCAATTCTTTCCTTTTCCTTTAGCCAGAAAGTGATCATTGAGGATTTCGAGAATTACATTAGTGATTATGTAAGCCAAGAGCCGCAGCTGCCCAAAGTTGTCAGGCTCAATCAGGACCTTGATTATCTGTCAATCTACAGGATGTACAAACTCCAGATGGTTGGGAGCATTGAAAAGAAAGAGAGTTCAACGACTATCGCCGGGTTGCTGACCAGGCATCTCGGAGCTTTCACAGACATTGACGACTTTCGCGATAACGACGACAGGATAGCCTATAGCGCCTTTCTTGCATGGGTTCTAACAGACATCTCAGGAAAACCCTTTGAGACCTATACGTTAAATGAGATGCCGGCATATCTTGAGGTCTTCAACTCCTACACGACAAGAGTCAGGAGCATGGCAGAGACTGTCTATAAGGAGTGGATAGCATTCGCTCTTGGCCTCGTGAAGAGCAAACCTGAAGCGTTTCCCGAGGAACTGACTATAACAAACTCTTTTTCTTCCTTCAACCTTGCAGTAGACGCTCCTGCAGAGTCGGAACAAGAAATTCTGAGTCTTTCAGATACCAGGATACTTGAAGCCCTTAACTCTACGATCTCGACCTTGAGTTCGAAAGAGTACCGAGTGGACACACTTGTTGATGAAGAAGTAAACAGATTGGCAATTCAGACTGCTATGGATCTAGCTCAGATTTCCGGTCCTGAGATGATGGCATCTGGGAGAGAACTCTTTCGGCTATGGCTTCTAAGATCTATGGCTCTGATTGATTATGCTCCCTTTTTCCCGGAGTCGATCCCGGTGAAACCGAAAGAATTGGCAGGGTTTGAGCTTGGCACTGAACCAGATGACTCTGAGTATCGAGAACTAATGGACGTCCTTGATGAGAATCCAGAAATAAAGGCTCAAGTCTTTGAAAAGATTCAGATGGGCGCCCAGCTGCTTTCGATTAAGCAATTCACTCCGGTCGGCCTAATCGAGAATGACATCACCAGTGAAGTGAGAAAGATCATACCCATTCAAACAAACATAATGGGTCGGATAAGGAACGAGCTCTCAGCCAACCTCGTTTCAAGCGTTGAAAAGAAAATCGATCTCTGGTGGTTGAGAATTGTTGCCTACGCATTGCTGGTTGTTCTGGGATTCACTCTCTTCAACTCTGTCAAGAAGTATCTGTTAGGTACTATCATCATTCTTGAAACCTTGTACATATTCTTCATTGGTAACATTGCTGTTGGCATCTTCGATCTTTCTCTGCATTCAATAGTGGCATTGCCCGCCTTTGCATTCGCGTTCATTCTGACCGTTTCTTCGCTAATGAATAGGAGAAAGAGAAACAGAGTTCAGCTCTTGAAACTGCTAATGCTTGTTCTCATAGCCATTCTGCCATTCCTTAATCTTTTTAACGAGCAAACAGAGCTTTCAATGGACAGTTTCGATGGATTCTACGATTCAGTTTACTATTCGACTCTGAAGAGCGATGTGTTTCTTGCTCCTGAGTCGATGATCAGCCTGCAGACAAGAGAGTTGAACTCACTTGTTTCGAGCGAGTTGAACACTCTGAAAAGAGTCCTGAGGATAATCATCACCAACAAACTGAACTCTTTTTCATCCGAGGCAGGATTGACCTACAGTATAGACGCCAACGGAAGATTGAGGGTAACGGCCCCGGCCTTTAGTGAGTATTTGTCTATTGAGAACCAGGCCGTATATGCATCCGAGTTGCAGGACCTCACAAAAGATATCAATAGCTTCATAAGAGACAGCAACAGAAATAGTAAAGGTTACGCCAATGCCGTTTCGAAATTGCTGGACACTTCAGAGACAATTGTCAAATACGCTGGACAAACAATGAGAAAGGATTTCACCACTTCACTTGAAGATACTCTAGGATCAAGACCTGAGCTTTCCATCGCTTTGGACGATTACCATCAAAGAATCGATCCGCTGCTAGAAAGCAAACCCTCGCCAATCCCGGTCAAAGTCTACAGAGTTCCAGAGTTTGCGGCGCTAGTAGTTGCTCTTTTTTTGCTGACGATTACGCTATTTGTTGTAAAGAAACCTGTTATCTCTTATATCCACCTTGCAGTAATTGTAGTATTCCTGTTAATACAGCTCCCGGGCCTGAGCGATCTAAATCTCTTTGTCCAAGGTGGTTCTCCGATGCTGAGTGTGCCTATTGAACCTTCGATAAACATTTTGTTTTTGGTAGTTTTTGCGGGTATAATTGTGTTATCAGTTCTATGGATCTTACTATCTCATAAGAAAGGGAGTGTTGTTGAATGAAACTAAGACTATTGTTGGTGTTCTCACTTATTCTCATGTTTGCTCTCCCAGTAATGGCAATGAAGGTAATCATGATTACTGACGTTGGGGGGCTCGGAGACAAGTCATTTAATGATGGAACTTGGGAAGGAATTGTCAAGGCCTCTGACTTCCTGGGAATTGACAGAGAAGTCGTACAATCAAAGGAACAGTCCGACTATATCCCTAATCTGTCAAACGCAGCAAAGGAAGCAGATATTATCTTCGCAGTTGGCTTCATGATGGCCGATGCGCTGTATAAGGTTGCTCCTCAGTTCCCGGATACTTACTTCGTAGGCATAGACATTGACCCTGTTGAGAACATGCCGAATAATGTAGCAACGTATCTCTTCAAAGAACAAGAAGGAGCTTTCCTGGTAGGTTATGTGGTAGCGGCCATGACAGAGACCAACATGGTAGGCTTCGTTGGAGGTCTTCCAATTCCTCCAGTTGAAAGATTCCGCTACGGCTATGAGGCCGGAATAAGAGTCTACGAAGAGATACACGGAAAAACGATAAGCATGCTTCAGGGATACACTATGGATTTCAACGATCCTAAGAAGGGTAAGGACCTTGCCATCGCTCAGTTCGCAGAAGGCGCCGACATTGTCTTCCATGCAGCTGGCGCGTGTGGAAATGGTGTCATTGAAGCTGCGGCAGAAAAGGGAGAAGGTTTCTTTGCAGTTGGTGTCGATGTTGATCAGGATTACATGGCTCCTGGAAGAGTCCTAACAAGTTCTGTCAAGAGAGTTGACATGGCTTCCTATCAAGCCGTTATGAGTATCGCTCTCGGAACTTTCGAACCCGGAGCAAAGACACTCGGAATAAAGGATGAAGGTGTTGGAATTAGTCCGATGACCTACACTAAGGATGTTGTTGGACCGGTTATTCTCGGCGAAGTTGAGTTCCTTAAGGGTCTTCTAAAAGCCGGAACGCTTATTGTTCCTGATACTCAAGAGAAGCTCGATGCGTTCGTTGTTCCAGATATAACCCTTCCGTAATGGAATTAATTCACACAATCGTGTGATATCAAAGATCGGGAGAGCGACCTCTCCCGATCTTTCGTATCATGAACGATGGAGGTGAGCGTGTGGAAGAAAGCTACGTTGAAAGCCTCGATCTCTCAGGTATCGCAGTAGCTATGAAAGGAATTGTGAAGACCTTCCCTTCCGTTGTTGCTAATGATCATGTGGATTTCTTTGTTAGGAAAGGCGAAATACATGCGCTTGTGGGCGAGAACGGAGCAGGAAAGTCTACTCTCATGAATCAGTTGTATGGGCTTTATACTCCTGACGAAGGAGAGATCTTCATAAATGGTAAGAAAACAGTTATCAACGGGCCAAAGGATGCTATTGACATAGGAATCGGGATGGTCCACCAACATTTCATGTTGGTGGATAACCTGACTGTCGCTGAAAACGTAGTTCTAGGTTCAGAACCGAAGTACGGTCCCTTCAAAATGTTCATGGACACTAACAAGTCGCGTAAGATCGTTACGGACTTGTCTAAAAAGTACGGACTAGCCGTTGATGTGGATGCTTTTATTGAAGACATTCCAGTTGGTATGCAGCAAAGAGTTGAGATTCTGAAGATCCTATTCAGGGGTGCCGAGATTCTCGTTTTCGATGAACCGACAGCCGTTCTAACCCCTCAGGAGACCGAAGAGCTTTTCAAAATACTTAGAGTGTTAAGAGATAATGGAAAGACGATTATTTTCATCACTCATAAGCTAAATGAAGTCATGGCTATTACCGATAGGGTGACAGTTATGAGACTCGGGAAAGTAACCGGTAAGGTGAACACCAAAGACACAAATCCCAGACAACTTGCAAACATGATGGTCGGAAGAGAAGTTCTCCTAAGAGTCGAAAAGGAAGAGAAACGCGCCGGCGAAACCGTTCTAGAAGTCAAAGATCTCCATGTTAAGGATAATCGAAACTTAGATACGGTCAATGGTGTCTCGTTCTCGGTTCGTCAGGGGGAAATTGTGGGAATCGCCGGCGTAGCAGGTAACGGTCAGACAGAGCTTATCGAGGCGATCACCGGTCTTAGGAAAGTTGAGAAAGGAAACATATACTTGAGTGGCGTTGATCTTACTAATCAAACGGCGCTTGAAATAAGAGAAGCTGGTTTGACACACATCCCTGAGAATAGACTGAGAAGGGGAATGATAGCCCAGTATCCAGTCTATTACAACCTCATCCTTGGTAAACAAGACGAAGAGCCCTTTTCTCAAGAGGGGTTCATAAACCTTAGAAACGTAAAGGAATTCTCAAGAGGCGTAGTAGATGCTTTCGATGTGAGACCAAAGAACATAAACATGCTCGCTGGCAACCTCTCGGGCGGGAATCAACAGAAGGTAGTCGTGGGCCGAGAACTGAGCGTTGTTCCGATAGAACCGAAAGTTGTGGTAGTCTCTCAGCCCACCAGAGGTCTGGATATCGGAGCAATCGAGTTTATTCATAAGACTTTGATTTCGATGCGCGGCAAGGGCATTGCCATGCTTCTGATCTCAATGGAACTCGATGAGATTTTTTCTCTCTCTGACAGGATACTTGTCTTCTATGAAGGAGAGATTATGGGAGAAGTTACTCCAGATGAAGTCGACAGAGAGGAAATAGGACTTATGATGGCAGGGCATAAAAAGGCCGAAGTCGTTAGGGAACGGAGTGATGAAGGATGAATACCAGCAAGATCTACGCATTACTAGTACCGATCGTCTCCGTTTTGATAGCTCTCCTGATAGCTTCCGTGATTATTATCATGATCGGTAAGAACCCAATTACTGCATATTCCATAATGATTGACGGCGCGTTTGGTAGTCAGGAAGCACTTGCAGATACTATTATGAAGATGACACCCCTGATTCTAACCGGTCTCGCAGTCGGGTTCGGATTCAGAGCAGGAGTCTTCAACATAGGCGCTGAAGGCCAGATGACGATGGGTGCCCTAATAGGTGCAATAGTAGCCATGAATATCGGGGGAATTCCTTCGGTTATTGCCATCCCTCTTTCAATTATAGTCGGAATGCTCGCAGGTGCCTTCTGGGCATCAATAGCTGGTTTTCTGAAAGCTTTCACTGGAGCGCATGAAGTTATTTCAACGATCATGCTCAACTGGATTGCAGCTAACCTTGCTTCCTATATGGTGACCGGACCCTTGGCGGTCGGCTCCGGTACTCCGAAGAGTCCGGAAGTTGCAGAAGCATCGAAGCTTCCGGTAATACTAAAAGTTCAGGCTACTGAACTAAGCGTTGGGATTTTCATTGCCATTGCTGTAGCGATCATAATGTACATCCTGATAGAGAAGACCACCATCGGTTACAAGTTAAAGGCCGTAGGATTCAACCAGCATGCGGCTGAGTATGGCGGTATTAGTATTAGAAAGAGCATAATTCTCACAATGGCAATTAGTGGTGCTCTTGCTGGTATGGCAGGAATCGTCGACCTCATTGGAGTACCTCCTCATAGATTCGTCGGCGAACTCACAGGAGGAAGAGGATTTGACGGTATCACCATTGCGTTAATTGGGAGAAACCACCCAATCGGAATAATTTTTGCGGCTCTTTTGATAGCAGCCTTAAGAACAGGCTCCAACGCGATGCAGATTAGAGCCCAAATCCCTAATGACATCGTATCGATCATTCAGGGGATAGTAATCTTCCTTGTGGCTGCTGAGAGAATTGTCTCCACTCTTATTCTGTGGAAGCGAAAGAAAGGAGTGACTGCTATATGAGCTGGATCGAAGCGATCTTCGCAATACTTGTCAACCCCCTATTCTATAAACTCACTTTGCTCTCTGCGACTCCTTTAATATTCGCCGCTCTTGGAGGCACTTACAGCGAAGTCACCGGCGTTACGAACATCGCTCTTGAAGGTATTATGCTCATGGGAGCTTTTACCTCGATCGTCTTCACCCTACTTTCTGGTAACGCCTGGATCGGTGTACTAATGGCCGTCATCATAGGAACGGGGTTCACCTGGTTCCACGCATGGGCAAGTATTAGGTGGTCGGCTAATCAGATAGTTAGTGCTACCGCTCTTGTGATAATCGCTCAGGGAACAACTTCATTCCTGATGATTCCGATCTTTGGAAACGAAGGCCAGACCGATTTCATTGGAAGAGTTCCATACCTTGACGCAGGTTGGTTGAAGGGTATCCCTTTCATAGGCGAGATTTTTGGCTCTATGAGTCCTTTTACGTATATCGCAGTAATTGCGGTTGTTGCCAGCTGGTTCTTACTGTACAGAACACCTCTTGGTCTTCAAATGAGAGCGGTCGGAGAAAATCCTGAAGCTGCTGATACTCTAGGAATAAGCGTCTACAAGATCAGATATTTCGGAGTTCTAATGAGTGGAGTTTTCGCAAGTCTTGCCGGGGCCTTTCTTTCGGTCGGTGAACTGGGAAGATTCGTTGAGAATATGATTCATGGAAGGGGATTTATTGCTCTTGCCGCTATGATCCTCGGAAACTGGAATCCGGTTGGGGCCATGTGGGCTGCAATACTGTTTGGAGCGGCGGAAGCGATGAACCTGCAGTTACAGAGTAGTTCAATTGTGTCGGTATCGGCAGGTGTGAAACCATTATTCAATATGATTCCATTTGTTGTCACGCTGATAGTGGTGGGCGGTTTTATTGGCAAGACGCGATCACCTGCTGCTTCGGGAATACCTTACGAAAAAGAATCCTGATTACAAAAACAAGAGGCCTTTCGGGACCTCTTGTTTTACACAAATCTCAGAGCCTGTTGAAGTCTGTTCAAAGTCTTGTTTCTACCGAGAAGAAAGATAACATCAACAAGTTCTGGCCCTTCATCGGCCGCTGTTAGAATATGCCTCAAGGACATGTAGAACCCCTTTCTATCGGGTTTGAATTCGTTGAGAACTGCTCTGATCGTCCCGACTATTTCATCGTTGTTCCATGCATCAAGATACTCTATTCTGTCTTTGAAGGCCTCAAGAGCCCTATAGATTCCCCTATCGATATCACTAGAGGGGTTGAAGGTAGAGATTTCCGGCTCTTCGAAATAAAGATGCATTTTCTCCGGCACTTCCAATAGGGTTTCCACTCCCTTTCGAACGGAGTCAATTGCCCTTCTCAACCACTTCCTATTGGCGATGACTTCTTCTGAAGACATTAGACCTGCTCTCACAATAAACGGAATCGTCAGATCGGTTATCCTATCCACATCGCATTCACGAATGTAGACCCCGTTCATCCATCTTGCCTTGGTCTCATCGAAGATTGCAGCGCTCGTATTCACTCTCTCAATCGAAAAGCTTTCGATTATCTCCTCGTGTCGTAAGATCTCCTTACCATCAGGATGTGACCACCCTAGTAAAGTAAGAAAATTGAAGAAAGATTCTGGCAAAAAGCCTTTCTCTCTGAATTGCTCTACAGATGTATCTCCATGTCTTTTGCTCAACTTCTTTCCATCTGGCCCAAGAATCATCGACAAGTGTGCAAAAGATGGTATTGGTGCTCCAAAAGCTTCATAAAGAGCAAGTTGCCTTAGGGTATTAGATAGATGATCATCTCCTCGTAAAACGTGAGAAATCTCCATAGAAATGTCATCAGCAACTACCGCAAAATTATATATTGGTTGACCGTTGGACCGCATTATCACAAAGTCTCCAATTGCTCCCTCTTTGAAAACAACCTCGCCTTTGATTTTATCGGGAAGCCTGTACTCCTTGCGTGGCATGTTAAAGAAGACAACCGGATTAAGTCCTTTGGCTTCGAACTCCGAAACCCTTTCTGGCGAGTTGAAGACCTCCAGCATCTCTTGAGAATAATGAGGTGCCTTTCCTTTTGAAAGCATTTCATCGTGAAGCGCTTCAATGTCTTCAGGATAAGCATAGACATTGTAGGCTAGCCCCCTTTTAAGGAGATCGAATACCATCTCGCTGTAAACTTCTCCTCTTTCACTTTGTCTATAGGGCCCAAAGGACCCACCCACATCGGGTCCTTCATCCCAGGTGATCCCCAACCACAAAAGTGACTCCATGAGTTGCTCCTCAAATTCCTTTGTGGATCTTGAAACGTCGGTATCTTCAATACGAAGGACGAGCTTGCCGCCGTAATGCTTCGCAAACAGGTAATTGAACAACGCAGTTCTGGCACCACCAACATGAAGGTATCCAGTAGGGCTGGGCGCAAACCTTACTCTAATCATCATCATCACTTTCCCTTCCAGCAAAAGCAAGTAAAATCCCCGAAATACTCTTGCTATCAGTTATTTGTCCGTCAACAATCATTCTGATCGCCTCTCTTGAGTCGATCAGAATCGGCACCACAAACTCTCCTTCATCGGGACAGGGATCCTGAACCCTTTCCACCTCTGCAAGGTAGATATGAATTATCTCATCGGAAAATCCCGGCGAAGTCTCAATCGTAGTCAGTTTGCGTAAGTATCTTGTAACATATCCCGTCTCTTCCAGCAGTTCTCTTCTGGCGCAGTCTTCTGGGTTCTCACCGGCATCAAGCTTTCCGGCAGGTATCTCGAGCATGAACTTCTGAACGGGGAAACGGTATTGCTTCACGAGCAGCAATTTATCATCTACGAATGGAACGACAGCAACGGCACCGGGATGACGAACAACCTCTCTAAATGCCGTAGTACCGTCTTGGATTGAGACGGTGTGTCTTTCAAGATCAAGAATTCTGCCCGAAAAGATTTTCTCCTTTCTTATCGAATGCTCCATCTTACTTCTCCATCTCAAAATGCAGTGGCAGGAGCTCATAGGAAGTAGTTCTCTTGGTTATTCCATCGCCCACTAGAATCACTTCGAAATTGCCAAATTCTGCCATGAACTGTCTGCAGGCCCCGCACGGAGAAGTCGGTTCCTTTCTGTTACTAACTATTGCAATACTCCTGAACTTCCTGTATCCTTGTGAGACAGCCGAGACAATCGCAGATCTTTCGGCACAGATGGAAAGTCCATAAGAACTGTTTTCTACATTGGTTCCAACGAACACTTCGCCTTCCTCAGTAAGCAAGGCCGCACCAACAGGAAACCCTGAATATGGCGAATAGGATCTATCCTTTGCCTCAATAGCTTTCTGAATTAGCATTATCTCCTCTGATTTGTCTTTCATCAACCTTCCTCCTGTCAACAATGAGCCTGATCTTCTCAACTTTATTCTTTCCAGCAGCGAGGATCTCAAAAGTAAAGCCATTAACAATTATCTTCTCTCCGACTTCCGGAAACCTTTCAAGTACTTCCAGAAGATAGCCTCCTATTGTCTCAAACTCAGTATCTGGAAAATGGTGCTCAAGTTCTCTCTCGATATCATTTATTGGTGTCATTCCGTCAACAATGAACTCGCCTTCTCCTAGCCTCTCTATCATAATCTCTTCGGACTCTTCGTCATACTCATCCAGGATCTCACCGGTAAGCTCTTCAATTACATCTTCCATTGTTATTATCCCTGCTGTCCCGCCATACTCATCGATAACTACCGCGAGATGATTCTTCTTCTCTCTGAATTCTCTTAACAGATCATCGACTTTCTTCGTCTCGGGCACGAAATACGGTGCTCTCATAATTTCCTCGACACTAATGCTATGCAGGACATCGTTATCCTTCCTTTCGAGTAAGAAATTTAGCAGATCTTTCGCGTAGCAAACTCCGACAATTCTATCAATGTTTTCTCTGTAAATAGGATAGCGAGAATAGCCTTCCGATTCTACTAATTCCATTAGGTCAATTAGCGGCTTTTCCTCTTCAAGTGCAACGATTTCCACCCTTGGAGTCATAATCTCCTTCACCGAGATGTCCTTCAATTCGAGCGTCCTCTTCATAATCATTCTCTCTTCCGACTGAAGAACCCCTTCTTCATGGCCGGCATCGACGGCCGACCTAATCTCGTCTTCGGTTATGAAGGGAGCAAAATCGGCTTTCTTACCTCCAATGAAGACTATAAAGAAATTCGAGATGCGTAACAGAAGCCACAAAAGAGGTTTCAGAATCATCGTGATTACGGAAATTACCGTTATCATTTTTCTAAAGAGTCTTTCAGAGTTTTCCCTTGCAAAGATCTTCGGAGTGATCTCTCCAAACACAAGTATTAAGAATGTCATAACTCCCGTAACAAGCGCTGCGGCAATGCCTGCGGAGTTGCTCGGAAGGAGCTGCAGTGCAAGCAAGGTTGCGAGTGATGAAGATAGTATGTTGACAACATTGTTCATGACAAGTATAGCCGTAAGAACCGAATTAGGGTTCTCTACGAAATACCTAACAGACTTGCTGAACCGCTTTTCTTTGTCATCCATAAGATCGCGTAGCTTCAATTTGCTCATCGACATGAGAGCCGTTTCAGTTCCAGAGAAGATGCCCGAAAGATAGAGAAGGAAGCCAAGCAGTGCCAGATTCAGTATAAGCGAAACAGGGTCCCCGCTACTAGTAGGGTCTTCCACTTCTTATTTGCACCTCCAAATCAATAATGATACGGTCTGTTGTCAAGAATAGTATGTGCCCTGAAAAGCTGCTCCAAAAGAATTAGAACGGCCATTTCATGCGTAAATGTCATTCTTGACAAGGACAGCTGTTGCCAGCCCTTCGATAGAACCTCTTCACTAAAACCCAAGGGTCCCCCAATGAAGAAAGTCAGGCCGCTTACTCCTATATTTTGCCATTTTTCAAGCATTCGTGCAAACTCTTCCGATGAGCGATGTTCTCCTAGTTCGTCAAGAAGGAGTATCTTGTCGCTCGAGTTGGCTATTTTCAAATACCTCTTGCCTTCTCTCTCTTTGACTATCTCCTTGTTCCTGGAGGTGTTGCCTCCTAGAGGGAGATACTCAATACCAACTTTACCAAAGCTGCTGAGCCATTTTCTATACTGGTCGATACCCTCAACAACAAAACCCGACTTTGGCTTCCCCGTTGCAAAAATCCTGATATTCATCTTACTTTCTTTCCACTCTTGATTACTCCCTTTACGAGATCTCTAGAGAAATTGTAGACGATTTCACTGTAATCCTTCACCTTCAGAAGCAGCAAATCGGCATCGTATCCTTGCTCTACTCTACCCTTTCTACTCTCAAGACGCAAAGCGTATGCGCTATTCACAGTGTAAGCATTTATCGCTTCTTCTACGGAAAGACCACAACGCGAAACCGCCAAGAATATTATTAAGAAAGGGTTATAGATGTTGCAGGAACCGGGATTGAAGTCTGAGGCTAATGCAACTATAGCTCCCCTATCTATCAATTCGCGACCTCGTGCAAAATCCTCATTAAGGAAGAAAGATGTTCCAGGCAGAAGAGTGCAAACTGTATCGCTCTTCGCCAGGAGTTCTAATGTCTCATTGTCTGCGGAGATCAAGTGATCGGCGGAGGTGGCTCCAAGCTCAACCGCTAACCTTCCGCCTCCTGATGATGAAAGTTCATCCGCATGGAGTTTCGTCTTGAATCCCATTTTTTTCGCCTTACTCAAATACTTTCTCGACTGCATTTCGTTGAACACACCCTTCTCGCAGAAAATGTCAACCGTATCGGTGTATTCTCCAAGTTCAGAGAACATGTCTGCCATCGAATCCAGAAATTCCTCTGCAGATCGATACTCCTCTGTCAATGCATGGGCACCCAGAAAAGTGGGAATAATGTCCATTGGGTGAATGGAATTCAATGTCTTAAGAACCTTCAGCTGCTTGAGTTCGTTATCCCTGTCGAGACCGTAACCGCTTTTGCCCTCAATAGTAGTAACTCCAAGAGAAAGCATCGCGTCAAGGTATCCCATTGACTCGGCCACAATTCTGGAAGCAGGAGCGCTTCTTACTTCTCTTACGGTTGACCTGATACCCCCTCCTGCATTCATTATGTCCATATAACTCTTCCCAGAAAGCCGCATTATGAACTCATCACTTCTACTGCCGACAAACGGGATGTGGGTATGACAATCGACAAATCCGGGAATAACCACCAGCTGGCTGCCATCAACATACTCGTTCGCCTTCACAAATTCGCTACCGACATAAGTAATCTTGCCTCCCTCAATTGCAATGTTCACACCGCGTTTGATTTCAAGAGAGGACATTTTCTTGCCCCTTAATGGCCCCAATTCTGGAGGTGAAGCAGTCTGCAAGACGTCGACAATTGCCAAATCAACCAACATCTCTAACTATCCTTGTCTGCAATGAAATCCAGCACCTTCTTCTCAAGAATTGAGGAGCTGGAAAATCTCTCGAGCCTAAGATAATGATCAGCAACATCAACAAGTGCCTGAAGTGGAGTAAGTCCTACTATTTCAGATCCTACAATCGGAACTCCGTACCTTTCAGCTTCCGACCTTATCACTTCGAATACCCTGAATAGAGGAGTCTTTTTGTAATTGGTCATGTTCATCGAGATCTGAACCATATTCCTGTCCTCTAGTCTGAAGCCAAGCGCCTTCACATACCGAAATCCTCCGCTTATATGTCTGATTGACTTCGCGATCTTATTTGCGATCTCGATTTTGTCAGTTCCCAAATTTACGTTGAAAGCGATAAGATACTCTCTACAACCCACCGCCACAACACCTGCAGAAGGATGAATCTCTGAAGGACCAAAATCAGGTTTCCACTGTTCGTCAGCCATCTTCGAAGCAAAGTTTTCGAACTCTCCTTTTCTTATGTTTGAGAGACTTACACGCTCCGAACAAGTCGCGGAGTCTTCATACAGGTAGACTGGAATCTGTAGCTCGTCACCAATTCTCTTTCCCAGTTTCTTGGAGAGTTCCACGCATTCCTCCTTTGTCGTGTTCATAACTGGAACGAGAGGAATAACATCAGTTGCTCCCATCCTCGGATGTTCACCAGAATGGTTTCTTAGATCGATCAGTTCTTTTGCTTTAAGAGTCATATTGAACAGAGCAGTTTCAACTGCTTCGGGTTCACCGGCAATCGTAACGACAGAACGATTGTGATCAGCATCACTTGAATAATCTAAAACCCATACATTCTTTACCTTACTGGACTCTTCGACAATCTGTTCTACCACATCCAGCCTTCTTCCTTCACTGAAATTTGGCACTGATTCAATGAGTCTCATCTGTACCTCCTCAAACAAACTGCTATTCATGTTCTCTATCGTACTCGACCTCTTTACCTGTGTAACTTTGGACAATACCCAACTGTAGCGCGAATATCATCGATGACGATCCACCGTAACTTACAAATGGCAAAGGGATGCCCGTGACTGGCAGAAGCCCCAGATTCATTCCGATATTCTCTACCACGTGAAAGGCAAAAACAGCGAATATCCCGCTAAGAACTATTCTACCAAACTCACTTGTGGTTTTTCTGGTAATCGACCAGATTCTCCATAAGAGCAAAGAATACAACACTATAAGCGAAACGGAGCCTATGAAACCCCATTCCTCCCCCAGAACCGAGAAAATGAAATCTGTGTGATCTGCTGGAACGTATCCAAGTCTGTTCATAGTACCCTGAAGCATTCCGGTACCTTCAAGACCTCCAGAACCAATTGCTCTGATTGCCTGAATAGTATTATAGGCGGCACCTGACGCATATTCTTCTGGATTCAAGAAGCTGAGGAGCCTATCCCTTTGATATGGCTTGAGCCCGAACATAAAGACAACTGGAACAAAGAAAGCAATCAAAGCAGTCATCGCAATCATCAGTTTATCAAATCTCTTGCTGATGAGAGTAACAAAGTACCAGATTACTACAATTATGATCGTCGAACCGAGATCGGGTTCCAGATAAATCAGACCTGCAAAGATGGCGGCAGAGAGAACACCAAGAGAGAAAAGGCCGTATTTGTTTTTCGCTTCCCTAGAATAGATGAACCCCAAGAAAAGTATCAAAGAGAATTTGGCCAGCTCGGATGGCTGAAAACTGGCGATGCCCAGATCTATCCATCTTCTTGAACCTTCTCCAGAACCCAAATAGAGAACTGCGACCAAAGTGACCACGGAAGCAAAAATCAAGACAATAGACATACTCTTCCAAAAGTTTCTCTTAATCACATACGCCGTGAAAACGAAGACAGCACAAGAAAGCAGCACCCAAACCAATTGCCTTCCGAACAGATACTCCTCTCTCTCACCAAAAGTTGCGCTAAACAACACGATGAGGCCAAACACCATTATAGAAATCATGAATATTGGAAGTAAAAACTCTGCTCTTCTCCTCATTATGCTCTCCTCTCGCCCGAAACAATTATATATCTTAATTATTCTACTCGAGATTCTAGATGTTGATTCGCCGACAGTGGTCACGTCGTCTCAGATTGCTTTGCTCTGGAGGTAGGCAAAAATGTATAATCTCATTGTTAGGGTCAATTTTTCAGAAATAGCGAGATATTGAGTATTAGAACCTGAGACAGGCAAATTCGATTTTTGAAGGACGTGAGGTTGATTATGAATGTAAGAGAAATCATTGAATCAAAGGATCAAAGAAAGCTATCCATGGTTTCCGCATACAGTTACTTTGAAGCCAAATTCGCAGAACAGGCCGGTGTTGATTTAATCCTTGTAGGAGACTCCCTCGGAACTATGGTTATGGGCAAAAGAGATACATTATCGGTAACAATGGACGAAATGATCTGGTCTCTTAAATCTGCCCGCAGGGGCTCAAAGCAGGGGTTTATTGTTGCCGATATGCCTTTTGGATCCTATCAATGTTCAAGAGAGAAGGCAGTTGAAAATGTTATTGCCTTTCTAAGGCACGGCGCCAACGCTGTAAAGATTGAGGGAGGTTACGAAACTGCAGACCTGATCAAGTATCTAGTTGATAGAGGATTACCTGTTATGGGACATATTGGAATAACTCCTGAACACGCCAGCTTGGATGGGGAGTACCACATACAGGGAAGAGATGAAAGAAGCATCAAGAGGCTTATTGAATCTGTGAATGATCTCGAAGAAGCAGGCGTCTTTGCGATTCTTCTGGAAATGGTTGTTGAAGACGTTGCCAAGAGGCTGACTGAGGACACGTCAGTACCAACATTCGGCTTGGGTTCAGGGCGTTACTGCAATGGACAGTTTCTTAGATTGCATGATCTTCTCGGCATAAACGACGAGTCGAAACCTAAGTACATAAAGAGATACGCTAACCTGAAAACAGATATCATTGCTGCTCTTTCAAGGTTTGACGAAGAAGTGAAGTCGGGAATGTTCCCCGATGAGGAAAACGCATTTGAGGGTGTTGAAGAGGTTTGAAGAGCGGCGGTTCCAGGCTTGATAATCCCGAAAAGATGAAGTGTTGACATGATGGTAGGAGAGAATGTAGTTTCTTTCTCTGAAATCGATTCGACAAATCGATTCGCTATTGATAACCTAGACAGGCTGCCTTCTGGCTCGGTCATATGGTCACTTTCTCAAACAGAGGGTTATGGTAGACATGGAAGAGCCTGGTATTCAGGTAAAGGTGGATTGTGGTTCTCCGTTGTATTCAAGCCAACGCTAATCAAAGAGCCAAATGAATACACAAAGACCGTCTCTGTTGCTATAGTCGAGACTCTATTGCAGCTGGGCTTTAAGTCTGTCAGAATAAAATGGCCCAACGATATCCTCATTAGCAACAAGAAAGTTGCTGGCGTATTAACTGAAGCTGTCTTCACCGGGAACTCGCTCAATGGTATCGTGGTTGGCATAGGCATAAACGTAAACAACGAGATCCCCGCTGAATTGAACAAGATTGCCACATCTCTTAACTCGGTGAAAGGAACCTACATATCCCTCGAATTGCTTCTTGGCAAGCTCAACAAAAGGATTGAACTTCTGAGGAAGCGATATATCATCAGAGGGAAGAACAAATACTTGACGAGACTTTGGAAGAAACACCTTGCTTTTTCCGAGGGAGACGAAATAACTGTATCCCTACACAAAGAGGAGAAAGTGACAGGTATAATAAAGAGGATCAACCCATCATCGTTACAGATCGAACGAGAAGACGGGGAGATCCTTGATATCAAGTCCGGCGAGCTTATTCTCTAGTTTCCCTAATCACTTCTGAAAGAAATTCTTCTGTGACTCTCACTACAAGAGTCCTATTCGAAAAGCTTACTGAAACGACATCTCCGGGTTTTAGTTCGGAAGATGGTTTCGCCGGAACATTGTTCCTTTCAACATAACCCTTATCAATCGCTTCTTTTGCAATTACTCTTCGCTTTATTATTCCATTAACCTTAAGAAATTTATCCAGGCGCAAATCAAATCTCCTATAAGTATACACTTGACTATCTATCTTCAAAAAGGTATAATTATGTCAACGAGATGTTCTTGCCCCCGCCACTCCGCTAAGTGCAGGGGCTCTTTTTTTACTTGATTACCACAAGGCTTCTGATTACACCCATATCTTCGATGAACTCGCTATTTATAAGCACTCCGCTCTCAATCTCCAATCCCATAAGCCCGGTCAATATGTAGCCTGAATCAATAAAGAGACGCGCAAACCCATCAGAACCTACGAACCCGAGGAGTTTGTTGTATGTTTTCAGTTCCGAGACTACCACTCCATTTTGAAGCTCTTCGTTGGTTCTGATTTGATTCTTCGAAGAAACGTACAACCAACCATCCTGAACCCAAATGTACTGGCCCTCAACAATGAGAACGTCGCCTGAAACCAATACTTGCAGATCGGGATCAGTCTTTTCAATCATAGATCTAGCATCATCTATTGATCCTTTGTACCCTGTCCTAACTACATAAGAATATCCAACTGATTCAGAGTCATCGGAAGCAGCCCCCTGCGTTCCCATAAGGCTTGAGAAGATATCGTCAACCGAGATATTTGCATCGATCATAATCTCGCCTGTCATATCTTTTGAGAAATCTACGAAGCTCACATTACCTATTCTGAGAGCTTCCAACTCTAGAGGAACAAAGCCGAGACCGTCAAATTCAAGTTCCGATAGAAAGGAAAGATCGTTAATCCTTGCAAATCCAGAAACAAGTGGGAGGTGACGAGTAACTTCAAGATCGTCAACAGAGGCTCCTTCTAGAGCAACATGAAACCTCTCTCTGCTTTCTTCAAAAAGAGGAATAGACAATACCTCTGCAATCAATATCCCCTCCTCATTCCAAACAGAGCCCTTCTGAATAGTGCCTCCCATATCCACGTAGAAATAGCCGAAACCCGGCGAGAGATCAGACTTAACCAGAGAGAGGTTGTATCCCTTTCCAACCATCGAATATGCCTCGATGTCGCCAATGTAAAGGTACTCTTGATCCACAGCAACACTCAGTTTGATATCAGAAGGCAGCAACTGTGGAAGCAATTTCTCAATTGCCGTCTTCACAGTTCTGGGGTTTGATATCGGGCCAAGGATTGCTATCACTCGATCTAAGCCCTCTGAATCCACCCATGCGGCCAACCCGAAATCTCCATCGAAAGCCCTAAAAATATCCTTCGGATCAAGACCATTATTATATGCCAGCATCTCAACGTACTGAGCAATCAGCTGTTCTATGGCCAGCTGATTGAGCACCATATCAAATAGAACTGTTTGCTTCGAAACTTTGTAATTATCATTTAAGTGCTCTACTACCAGGACGCTCTGTGACGACACTGGCAGTCTCTCTGCCATGGAATCAACACTAGCTAGTGATAGTGCTCCGACAACAAGTAAAACAAGCACCGTCAACTTCTTCATTTATTCACCTCCAGGATCGTACTCTGATTTTAGACGACTGAACAGCCTGAACTGTTCTTGGTGTGATTCTACCACTAGATAGTTGTGTAGGTGTGACTGCCATCCTCGTTGTGGCTTTTAAACTATGAGTGTAGTAATTGGCAAAAGAAGGTCTTGAGCTAATGATTCTAATTGGTATATAGTATAATAATTGTTGTCAAACGTGATTTGGTGCCGAGACCTAGAAAGAGAGGAGCGTTGCTTGAGGTTTCTGAAGCTTGTCCAAAATGATCTTCTTCTCATTTTCAAGTCAAGAGCTTTTCTTCTGATGCTGGTATTGCTGCCGGTAGTTCTTGCATCAATCTCTTCCATAACTTCCGATACGGGAGGTTACTCAAACTTGAGGATAGGTATTGTAAATGAAGACAGGACATTTGTAGGGCTTTTTTTCGTACAGTACGCTACATCAATGCTTAAAGGCGAAAATATCGTCCAGCTTTCAAGCAGGAGTGAAATCGACTCCGTAATCGATGATCTAGATGGTGTCTTTGTTATTCCAAGGGGATTTGCAAACAATCTCCTTTTTCAGGAACCGTCGGAGCTAATCTTCATTCCCAATCCCGGTTCGATGCAGACTGCGGTTGCAATCTATCAAGTGATGAGCAACGTATTGAGAGAATTCAAAGCTCTCCCCGTTGTTGCAGATCCAGAATTTATGAAAACAGTGGATATCGACCCGAATTATGTGGCACCCTCTCTCTCCGTTGAAGGGATAACTGAGTCAAGACTCAGTTTCTCTTCCCTTCTCTTTCCAATAGTCCTGGTTACGACGATAATGTTTGTTTCAACAGTCGGAGCCGCAACGGGAATCTTCGAGGATCGCAGAAGTGGAGTGATTGACCTTCTACGGCTTTCGAACGTTGGAGCATTAGAGTATACAGGAGCCAAGGTTTTGAGTTTCACGGTTTTTTCCACAATACAGGTTCTGATATTCATAACTGCTGGAAGCCTTTTTGGGCTCCAGATAGCCTCTAATCTCTTTCTCTATATAGCGGTAATTGAGGTATTTATTCTCCTTTTCACATCCATAGGGATTCTGATCGGCACGATTTTCAATTCTGCTAGGAGTGCGCAGCTTACATCTGTTTCTATTGTTACGACCGTGTTAATTCTCAGTGGAATCCTGATACCTCATTCAATGTTCCCCGAATGGCTTGAGATCTTCAGTAAAAACCTTCCCGTAACATCTCTTCTCGTAGCGCTTCAAGGCATCTCGATGCTAGATTTCAGTCTCTCCAAGGTGATTGCTCCTTCCATTCTGAATCTCTCACTGGCAGTTGTAATAGTCCTTCTTGGCGGAATTGTGGTAAGGAGAGAGGACATATCACTAGCAGATTAGATCTTCGTATTGACTGCTGCTGACAAAAGAGTTATAATTGCTTTAGTTGAAATGCTCCCAAAGGGAGAGGGCTTATGTTGCCCTCTATTTTTTATTATGGTGGTGTTGTTTGTGGAGGACCTGAAGAAAGAGTTGCTCGCGCTGGCAAATGAAGTCGCAAACAACCTGGGGTATTCGATCTATGACCTAGGTCTCTCAAGAAGAGGAAAGAAGAGACTGGTGAAAGTCACGATCGATAAGCTGGACAGATATATCTCAATAAGCGACTGTGAATCGTTTTCGGCCGAGTTTGATAGAGC
Source organism: Mesotoga sp. Brook.08.105.5.1 (assembly GCF_002752635.1). Lineage (NCBI taxonomy): Bacteria > Thermotogati > Thermotogota > Thermotogae > Kosmotogales > Kosmotogaceae > Mesotoga > Mesotoga sp. Brook.08.105.5.1. Next base: position 25,455 of record NZ_AYTW01000040.1, on the reverse strand, counting down.
ACTTGATTCAGCGGACCTCGTTCCCTTCTCTTATGATCTGGTAGTCGAATCCCCGGGACTTGAACGTGCATTAAGAGATCTTGATGATTATTTCAGATTCACTGGAGAGAAGGCAAAGATTATACTCAAGGAACCCGTTGAAGGGATTTCAGTTGTGATTGGAAAGATTGTCTCGTGCCAAGGTGAAGTTGTTACTGTCGAGAGCTCTGAGAACGGTAAAGAGATAGCATTCCACTTTTCAAATGTTAAGCGTGCTAACCTAAAACTATGATTTGGATGGTGAGGTGTTCATATGAATCTCAATCTCTTGGAAGCCCTTGACCAACTGCAGGACGAAAAGAGTATCGAAAAAGAAGAGGTCATTGATATACTTGAGAAAGCGCTGCAAAGCGCCTACAAGAAGAATTTCGCTTCGGAAAGCGATGTCGATGTGAGAATAGACAGACTTACAGGTGACATTGAGGTTTTCGAAAGACTTGTTGTTGTTGATACAGTAGAGAATCCTTCTTTGGAAGTAACTCTGGAAGAAGCTCTCAAGGTAAATTCTGCCGCTGAGATAGGCACCACAATTGAGAGAAAGTTGAATATCAAGAAGTTCAAGAGAATCGCTGCACAGACAGCTCGGCAGGTGCTAATTCAAAAGATCCGTGAAAAGGAAAAAGAAAACCTGTTCGATAAGTATGTAGATATGAAAGGCACAGCAACCACTTCTGAGATATTGAGAGTCACTTCCGAATGGGTTGACCTTCGAATAGGAAAGTTAGAGACTAGAATTCCCACAAAGGAACTAATTCCTGGAGAACAGCCGAGGCTGAACTCTCTGATGAAGGTCTTTGTTGTGGATGTTGCGAGATCTGCAAGAGGTCCTCGTTTGCTTGTGACGAGACGTACACCTGAATTCGTCATCGAGCTGCTCAGACTTCAGGTTCCAGAGATCGAAAGCGGAGATGTGACAGTCAAAGCAATAGCTCGAGAGGAAGGGGTCCGGTCTAAGGTAGCTGTCTTCAGCGATAATACCAAGGTTGATCCCGTAGGAGCCTGCATAGGGGAAAGCGGTGCAAGAATTGCCGAGGTTCTTCGCGAGATAAAACCCGAAAAGGTCGATATCCTAAGATGGAGCAATGTTCCGGCCGAACTAGTCGGCAATTCGATTGCACCAGCCTCCGCTTTAGAAGTGAAAATTGTGAATGCAGAAACCCACGAGGCGGTGGTTTACGTTTCTCCAACACAATTATCTCTAGCAATTGGAAAAGGCGGACAGAACGCGAGACTTGCCGCAAAACTGACAGGCTGGAAGATCGACATAAAGCCCATAATGTAACTCAGTCTGGAACGGACGGTGACTGATTATGAAGAAAGACCAACTAAGGGCCGAACTTAAGAGAAGAAACCAGAGAATGACAGCTCAAAGAGAGTACGTGCTAAGATTCTTCTTTGAAGCTGAGACAGATCACTTAAGCGCCGACGAAGTCTACCACAAGATTCAGAGCAAGAAATTCGGGATAAGCAAAGCAACCGTTTATAGAACCATTGAGTTGCTCGTAGAGATAGGCCTTCTAAGGAAGATTATTTTCGAAGATGGAATTGTAAGGTACGAACCGGTGAAAAGGGGAGAGCATCATCATCATCACATAATTTGCAGCAACTGCGGTTCCGTTGTCGAGTTTCACCTTGACAATCTCGAAGAACTTGAAGAGCTTGTGAAGTCAAGAACAGGATATAGTATAGACGATCATCAGCTTAAATTCTACGGTTTGTGTCCAGAATGCCTGAGCAAAGTGAAGAATAAGAAAAGTGACAGCAACGATAATAGATAGGCAGTAAGAGGTTCAAAGCGTATCGTCGGGATGACTCCCCCAATTACACTAGTGACTTCACCAAGTAGCGAGGACATGGCTCTGAGGCTACCAGCAATAAAACTGCCTACTATTTGCAGCCCAACAAGATCTGCTATCAAGATGAAAATCATTCCAAGATACGAAGGCACAACGAAGACTGGAACCATTACTACGGTTAACGGTACTCCTGCTAGAGACAACGTGCCAAATGTACTTAGAGAAAGCGGGATGATAGCCGTCTGAGCGATCGCTCCAACAAGCAATGTCTGACTTAGCAGATTCTTATTCTCGATTGCAGGCAAGAAGATTAGAAGCGCAGCTGTTGCAAAGAAACTCAGCTGGAATGAAATTGACGCAACAATAGATGGTTGTGCCATAACAATAATAATTCCGGAAAATCCCAGAATATTAAGCGGGTGCTGTCGGTAATCAATGATCTTCAGTAGTGAATAACACAGTAACATTAAAAATGTTCTGGTAGCAGATATCGCTGGACCAGTAGATAAGGTATAGAAGAAGAGCACGACAATAGAAAGTATCAGCTTCGTTTTCCTACCTAACATGAGAAAAGAGATAGCGGAATGGACCAGCAAATACATAAGACCGATGTGCAAACCAGAAACCGCAAACAAATGCGCAACTCCAAGATCAGAAATCCTCTCCCTGGTCTCAAAATCAATGTGGCTTCTATCGCCGGTGAAGACGGCTGCAGCAATCGTGTCATTTAGTTTGTACCTCGAAAGTAACTCAGTAACATACTTTCCAGGATAAGAGAAGACCTCTAGCCTCTCGACACAGGCCTCAATATTTGATTCGATCTTGAAAAGAGGAAATGATTCTTGCCTTATAAGAGTTCCCGCTGTCCAGATTATCTGGCCCGCAAAAGCTGCGGCTTTTCTGTCGGAAAGCCTTATGTTTACAGCGACGGGAAGATTCATCCACTTTCCCTCAACAAGCACTCTTCCCATGCTTGCCTCAACGTTTCCCGTTCCGCCTCTGGATATGTATCCCACATATTCTACCTTTCCAGGATCAAGTGTCTTCAACGTTAAAGACTGACCGAGGCAACCGACCACAAAGAATATGAGCCATATGAAAGGGCTGACCCATCTGGAAGAAAGAAGAATAACGGCTGTCGATACAAAGATAAGTGGTATCCATGCACCTGCCGTCCAGGCAAGTGCAAATACCAACAGCTCCCCAAGCATTGTTGCAAGGAGATAGTATAGAAACGGGAAAGAGGTTTTCCTTTTCAGAAGTCCACCTAGCATAAATAGATTGTACATCCCTTGCAACGCTTTGTGAACAGCGTGTTCGATGATTCACATGTGATAGAATATTATCGTTGAATGTTCCTGGAGGTTTTGAGGTGAGACAGTTTTCTTTTGGCGGGCTGACGCTGGTGGGTTACTATGGATATAATAACCTTGGCGACGATCTACTATTGCTTTCATCACTATCCCTAATTGATGAGATAGGGTTTGAAGGGCCAATATACTTGCCCGCATCTTCTCAAATAGAGCAAATAACTCATAGATTCCCTTCGAAACTCGATATCAGATTGGTTAGTCGCTTTAGTATTGGTGAGATCACAAACTCAATTAGGCACTCAATTGTCACCATCTTCGGAGGGGGAAATCTCCTACAGGACCAGACTAGTTGGAGGAGCTTCCTTTACTATTATGAGATTGCCAGGCATACCCTTAACAGGGGGAAACCTCTGCTTCTTCTCTCTCAAGGTTTTGGACCGTTGAACAGACAGATCAACAGAAAAGCTCTAAATAAGCTGCTGAATAATCCTCTTACCTTTGGTGTAATGAGAGACTTAGTCAGCTACAAATATTTCGCTTCTTTCTCGAAGAGAGTTATCTCAGGTACTGACTACGGCCCCTACTATTTGCAGAAAATGGGAATAATTCCGGAAAAACGAACAACCGAAAGTGGTCTTGCGGTAATTGTATTGAAAAATGGAACGAGTGTTGATGACGTCCTCAATTCGCTGAGGCTGAACAATCTGACTGAAGTATGCGCTGTGGGTTTTCACAATCATCATGACGAAGAAAAGAGAAGTGAGCTCGAATCTAAGGCCAGATCAAATGGATTCAAAGTTAGAAAGCCTCCCGAAGACCTCGAAGGGATGATAAGAATCTTCAACAATGCAGAACTGATAATTACTGAGCGTCTTCACGGAGCAATTCTCGCTATCTCATTAGGAGTTCCATTTGTGTGGAAGAAGAACACAAAACTCGATAGATTTGTGAGATCTCTTAACAAGGATTGCGAACTCTCATTTGAAGGAAGCTGCGAGAGCTTGAGTCTAGCCATCAACAGTTCTCTGAAAGAGCCTGTTAATCTCAAAGACGAATACTGGTCTCAACTTGAGAAAACGGCAACCGAATCAAAAGAAGTATTGATTAAGTTGATCTATAGAAGGTGATTGAATGTGGAAATATTTCCTGCCAACTAGAGTCTTCTCGGGGACTAAAACAATAAGTCATAATAATGAGCTGTTCAGAGAGATAGGAACTAATGCTTTCATAGTCACTGGAAGGTCTTCAGCAATAAAGAGCGGGGCACTTGACGATGTGCAGGAAGTGCTTGACGCGTTGGATATTCCAAGCACATTATTTGATGAAGTGGAAGAGAATCCCTCCTTCTCAACAATTGAGAAGGGCGGAAAAATGCTCTCAAATAGCGCGTGCGATTTCGTGTTAGCTATCGGTGGTGGAAGTCCGCTAGATGCTGCCAAGGCTATCTCGGTAGTTGGGAAGAATGGCAACTGCAGCTGCAGAGATCTATTCAAAGGAAAGGATCTTCCCGCATTTCCAATTGTCACAGTCCCCACCACGTCTGGGACCGGAAGTGAAGTTACACAGTACTCGATTTTAACCGATCCGGAAGGTTCGAAAAAGGGCTTTGGCATGCCTTCAACATTTCCTAGAATCTCTTTCTTGGATGCGAGATACACCGTAACAATGCCCGTGGATGTGACAATTTCAACTGCACTCGATGCCTTATCTCATTCTATAGAAGGCGAAGCAGTCAACAAGGGACAGAACCCCCTGGTGAAGATGCTTTCGAAGGAAGCAACGAAGATTATAAAGCGATCACTCCGTGAAGTCTTGAAGAATGAAAATGATGTCTCTTCCCGAGAGCGGATACAGTTCGCCGCGACACTTGCCGGGATTGTTATTGCCCACACGGGAACGACCGCAGTTCATGCCGCAGGTTATCCTCTCTCATCCTTCAAAGGCATAAAGCATGGAATGGCAAATGCACTCATGTTGATTGGGATACTCGAAAGAATAGCCAGAACCGACCCGAATAGAATAAGCGGTGCAATAGAACCTTTCACTGATCTAGATGAGCTTAACGCCTTCTTACAGGAGTTTGGTGTAGGAAGAGTCTCATTACAGCTCTCCGAAGAAGAGATAGAGAAATGGTCCGATCAGACCTCTAAAGCATCTCATCTGAAAAAGACGCCGGGTGACTTCGACAAGCAATTCTTCGTTAATCTTTACAAGAGGATAATAAGCGATTGAGCCCCAGAGTGTTCCTCAAGAAAGAAATCAAGAGGAGGGTAGCTTTTGGCCATCCGTGGGTCTACGACAACGAAATCGAAAAACACGACCCGCTCGATGATGGTTGCATAGTGGACGTGTTTACGTATTCTGGGCAATTCTTGGGAAAGGGTTACTACAATTCCGGTTCCACGATAAGAGTAAGATTAATTACAAGAAGGAACTGCAAACTCGATACAGACTTCTTTTCAGGAAAAATCCGAAGAGCAATACAAGTGAAGTCTCTACTTCTAGAAGATAGTGACGCCTTGAGAATCGTATTCGGCGAGGCGGATGGTCTACCAGGATTGATAGTTGATAGATTCTCCGATTGGCTCGTAGTTCAATTCAATACTCTTGGCATCCAGCTAATGAAGAAGGAAATCATCGAAGCCTTGATCCTCGTTTTGAAACCAAAGGGGATTTTCGAAAAGAGCGAAGGAACCTCCCTTGCAAAGGAGGGCCTGGAAGCTAAAGAAGGATGGTTGTACGGCAACGGGCCGGAGCTTCTGCCATTCAGCTTAAACGGGATCAGTTTTCTTGCAGACACAAAAGGGCAGAAGACCGGTTTTTTTCTCGATCAGAGAGAAAACGCAAAGCGCTTATCAGAGTACGCCGCCGGTCGAAGAGTACTCGACGTTTTTTCTTACACAGGTAATTTCTCCTTTCATTGCATAAACAAAGGAGCACGAAGTGCGATACTGGTCGATTCATCTGAGCGTGCGCTCTCCGTCGCAAAGGAAGTAGCAGAGATAAACAGGTTCTCTGATAAGTGTGAGTTCATCAAGACAAATGCTTTTGATTACTTGAGAGAGAACAGTCTTTCAGGCTTTGGTCTTGCAGTAATAGACCCTCCGGCAATGGCGAAATCTCCATCTTCCAAGAAGAACGCTCTCAGGGGCTACAAAGAACTGAACCTGAGAGTAATCAAGAGTTTAAACGACGGGGCATTGATTGCTTCTTCTTCTTGCACACAGATCGTTTCGGAAGAAGATTGGATGAGAACGATCAATGATGCTTTTCACGATTGTAAGAAATTGGGTCTAGTAGCTTTCAGGGGTGGACAATCATTGGATCATCCAGAGGTTACTTCGATATTCGAGACCAAGTATCTTAAGTTCTGTCTATTTCACATCTTTGAATTGATAAATTACTGAAAATCGGGCTAGTTACTGCTGAAGTATTAATGTAATGCTATAATTCAGAAAAGTCTAACGGCTGGAGGTAGATAGAAATGGCCAAAGTATACGTTGTGACTTCCGGAAAAGGGGGAGTCGGCAAGACAACAATCACGGCCAATATTGGTTGTGCTCTTGCCAATTCAGGGGCGAAGGTTTGCCTTATTGACGCAGACATAGGTCTCAAGAATCTGGACATCACATTGGGTCTTGAGAATAGAGTTGTGCATACAATTCTAGATGTTGCAAATGGTAAGGTAACTGCTTCTGAAGCGCTAGTGAGGCATAAGCAAATCAAGGGACTTTATCTACTCGCGGCCTCACAAATTGCAACGAAAGAAATGCTTTCCCCCGAAGATATGAAGAAAATGATTAGTGAGCTGTATCCGAAGTTTGACTATGTCATTGTGGACTCACCTGCAGGAATAGAGAGAGGATTCAGGAACGCCATAGCTGCAGCTGAAAAAGCTTTGATTGTTACTACTCCCGAACTTCCAGCCATTACTGACGCTGATCGGGTCATCGGACTTCTGGAGAACTCCGGGATGCAGGAAGCGAATATCAGACTCGTGATAAACCGTTTCAAAGTTCAGATGGTCAAACGTGGTGATATGCTTACAAGAGAGGATATTCAAAGTAACCTCGCAATCGACCTGATCGGGATTATTCCAGATAGTGACGAGGTAATCATAGCAACAAACAAGGGTGTACCGGTTATCCTGAACGGAAATGGAGAAGGAATCGGAAAGGTCTTCGAGAACATTGCTTTGAGGATGAAGGGAGAACCGATCCCCGTTGAACGGGATATCCTTGAGCAAGGATCGAAAGGATTCCTTGAATTCCTTAAGCGCATCTTCAGAAGAGACTAAGAGGGAGTTGAAGTGTATGTTCTTTGGACTTTTCAGGAAGAAGAAGAAAACCGAAGGAAGCAGAAAAGAAGCAAAGGATAGACTTGATTCCATAACTGGTGGCAGGAGGTATTCAGTACCGGTGAGAGAAGTGATCCCTCAAGATATCCTCCAGAATAGCGGTAAGGATATGGTACACCAGATAAAGACTTACGTTGCCGATAAGTATAAGGTTAAGGAAGAAAACGTCAAAGTTCAGCTTGAAGAGCACAACGGATACGTGGTAATTATTACAAACGTGGTCTTCCATTGATTTTTATGAGATATGCTGTAAAAACAAGCCTTAGAAATCAGCTGATAGACATCACCGATTTCATAGTTGAGTCAGTTAGAGAGTCGAGGGTCTCACACGGTATTGTTAATGTCTTTGTTCCGCATACCACGGCAGGAGTAACAATCAACGAGAATTCCGATCCAGATGTTGTTCAGGACATCTTAGAATGGATGGGAAAAAGCATTCCAAAAAGTGATAGATTCAGACACCGCGAAGGGAATTCTGATGCACATATTAAGGCTTCCTTGGTTGGTTCTTCAGTTACAATACCTTTCAGAGACAATTCACTCGCGCTGGGAATATGGCAGTGCGTTTATTTCTGCGAATTTGACGGTCCTAGGAGCCGTGAGGTAATCGTTACGGTAGTGGAGTAGCAATTTCTCTCATGAGTCTTCGTCATAAACAGTAATTGGGACTCTGAGAGCAGACTGTGGGGAGGGGACACAATGCGCAAAGGAAGATTCTTGTTTCTTGCTGTTCTAGTTTTCGGATCTTCGCTCTTCGCAATCAAGGGCTTCACCTGGGACATGGGCATACCTAAGTTCTATTTTGCATCGGTCTCAATAGCGATCTTCATAGTCTCTTTCTCATTGAAAGCTGTGAGGAATCCCTGCAGTGTCAGAGTAACGCTTCCGCAGCTGCTTTCATTGTTGTTTGGATTCCATGCGTGTCTGACTACCTTCCAACTTCTGAACACGCTGCCAAACGTCTTTCTTACTTCACTCGGTTTTGCAATGAATCTGCTTCTCTTTCTCCTCTTTTCATTGCTCATCTCGGCAGAGAAACAGGAAACTCTACTGACTATTCTCCAACTTTTCCTGTTTGCGGGGCTTATCATAGCCTTTGATGCCGTATTTTCATTCTACACGGGATATGGCTTGCTCTGGGGGACTGAGAACAATCCGTTCACAAGAGGAAATCTCTCATCCGTTATAGGAAACGTGAACTTCACGACCGACCTAATGGCAATGCTGCTATTTCCAGCTGCTTTTCTAACCGTTTCCAAGAAGAAGATCTGGAAGCACGAGAAGATTCGGCACTACTTCTACCTTTCACTCTACTCACTTTTCTTGATAGTAATAGTGATAGGCCAAACAAGAGCAGTCTATTATTCAGTAATAATATCGATAGTCTTTCTAGTAGTCTTCTTGATTTTCTCAATTCTGAGGTTCAAACTCAGATCCTTCATTTCTGTATTTAGCAGGCTATTTGTCATTCTTCTTATTATCTCCACGATAGTCATTATGATCGTCTACTCTGGAGACAACCCTTTGACAAGCGGCCGTTTCAGTTTCTCGGAGAGGTTAACGTATACCACTGACGACTACGTTTCCGTCGACGTCAGAATTCTTCAGTGGAAAGCAGCTATCAAACAGTGGGAGAGTTCAGCCTTTCTGGGTACAGGCTTCGGATCATACAAGTATCTTTCTACGGAGAATATGGGAAAGGTACTGACTGAAGAGCCAGAGTACATGTATGTTGCAGGTCTGAACAGCATCCGAACCCACAACGAGTATCTTCAGCAGATGAGTGAAACAGGAATAATCGGAATCGTCCTAATTATGACCTTCATAGTTGCAATGCTTTTCTACACTGTCGGGGTGGTGAAGAGATCCTCCTCTGTCGAGAAGGTCACAAAGTATCTCTTTCTCGAAGCCGGGTTACTGATAATATTCGTTCATTCAGTACTTTCCTTTCCTGGTCATCTGATGCCAAACGCATTACTAGCTGTCTTCCTTTTTGGATTCATCATGAGCCCTGAGTTTTCCGAAGCGAAGGGAGTCACTGTTCCTATGTCAAAGGTACTTCCGCTACTGCTGGTTGTATTCGCGCTGAGTACGTCAGTTCTGATGAGTAGAACGTTTTTCGCGGAAGGCCTTTTCACAAAAGGCTACATTGACTACAGAAGAATTGAAAGCATTAACCCGCAGATTCCAGAGTTAGTAAACTCGATCGGAAGTATCAAGAGGGAAATCGAGAATCTTGAGGACTATGAGGGAAGGTACTCCTATCTTCAACATGATGACTATATTCCCGATAGATTGATTGAATTGCAGAGGACTTATCCTGAGGCACCCTCAGAGTTGCTTCAACATATGGCTTCTGAAGAACGAGAAAATGCCTTTGCGTCAACGTTATCCGCGCTGAATTCTAAGCTACGATCTGCTTCTTCAGCGCTTCTAAGGGCGAGGCAGGACTCGTCAAACAGTTTCTACTCCGCGATGCGTAATCTGTCGACATCTAGAGAGATTTCCAGAGGCCAATATTTGTCAGAGGCTTACATAGGATACATGTATTTGACTGCTCAGAGAAAGGAAGATTTCCGTCTAAAGCTCAATATGTCGGGCAATGCATTAGCCGATGCCTTCACAGAGATATTCGCCAGAGAAGATATCTTCTCGACCTGGCTTAACGAAGACACATCGCCGGGAGGTATGCTCAGCGAGTTGGAAATCGATCACTCATACCTTAGAGAGTTACCCGGTTTGTTGCGAGCAGACCTTACGGCTACCGATGTTTCTGCTCTGCTAGAGGTCTTGGATATCAATCTGCTTATCGACTATCAAGTGACTCTGGATGCGATAGATGCTCTTCTGAGGTCCACAAAGATATCTCCCGATCTTCAGGTAGTGAAAAATGTGGCAAGCTTGCTTTTCCGCGCGATGGCTGCTGCCGAGAGAGTCTCAGAAGAACTGGAGAAACTCGAAGGTTTTGTTGCAGACAGCGGCTCTCTAACCTCTCTAGTAGATTCGATCAGAAAGCTTCCGAAATCTAAGAGAGGGCATCTCGAGACACTCTACGAAACCGCCATCGAATACAACCCTGGTGGATGGTTGAAGGGAAGCAACAACGTCTACGGCGAGTATTCAAGAAACGTACTTCTTCTCTACGGTCTCGATGGACTGGATAAGGTTCAAGAGATAGCAGAGAGAGAGGTCTTTGCCTGGAATACGATGAAAGCAACGAATCGAGTCGTCCCATTAGGCAGCATTGGCCAGCTAACTCCTCTAAAGGATTACGTTTCAAGAGAATGGTTCGACAATCTTTACGAAGAAGTATATTTCTGGAGCGAGGAAACTTCATCACTAATTATGAGAGAGATGGAAGAAGAACAGTTCTCAGGAATAGCACTTGAGAAGGCCGAATCAGCCCTAAACGAAATCGAGAAGTTCCTTCAGCTTTATTCACTTTGGTAACCCGTTAAACGTCACCTGGGTGTTACACAGGTAATACTTCGGGTATTGCTGACGTTATTGATCGGACTTATGATAGTGTTGAAGAAGATGGAGGTATATAAATGCTGGAAGTTAAAGAGGTCAAGTTAATCCGAGATGAACGAAACATTCTGAACAGTCTCACTGCTTCCTTTGAAAAAGGACGTGTTTACGCGATTCTTGGAAACAACGGTGTAGGAAAATCAACTCTATCATATGTGCTGATGGGGCTAGAATCTCACAACGACTACGAAGGAAAGATACTTCTAGATGGCGAAGAAATCGACACTCTATCAGTATCTGACAGGGCAAAGAAGGGAATTTCTCTGAGTTGGCAGGAACCGGCCAGGTTCAAAGGACTTACTGTGAAAGAGTATCTGACGCTCGGCGGAAAACTAAGACTCTCGAGAGAAGAACTCGATGAGACCCTGTCAATTGTGGGACTCAACAAGGAATATCTAGATAGACTTGTCGATGAGTCACTCAGTGGAGGGGAAAGAAAGAGAGTGGAACTCGCCTCGATAATGCTGGTAAATCCTAGAGTAACGATCCTTGACGAACCAGACTCAGGCATTGACATTATGTCCATGGAGATGATTGAACGAGTTCTTGAAAGACTGCGGGATAAGGGTTCGGTAGTAATAATCATCACTCATCGTGAAGAGATTGCGCGAATGGCAGATGAAGCATATCTTCTCTGTGGGGGAAGAATAATTGCCTCGGGCGAGCCAGAAGAGATTGTCAGCTTCTACAGGAAACTCTGTGACACTTGTCAGCACATAAATGAACCGATTAGAGAAGGCGGTCTTGCAAATGATTGAATCAAGTTATGAGAGGGAATTCACTGCTATCGCAAAAGAGTACGAAAAATCAGGCGGTAACGTCTCTGATTTTCTGCGCAAAGACATCGTCTCTATTATAGTGAGCGGGAACAAAGTGATCGGAAGGAATACGGTCGAAGGTGTTCATGTTAGAGCAAAAGAATTGGATAACGGAGTGGAAATCTGGCTCGATATTGAAGATGACGTTGTTATCGAAAACCCTATTCACCTATGCACAGGTTATCTGAAACCTGAAGGAACACAGGAAGTGCTTATTCACAACCGTCTTGGAAGTCGAGCCCGGGCGAAATTCATATCACACTGCGTATTCCCGAGCGGAGTGAATTTCACGCACTCGATGGTTGCCGACACCGATGTTGGAGAAAACGCTGAGATGTTCTACGAAGACACTCACATGCACAGCAAGGACGGCGGAGTAACGGTTAGGGCAACCTACAATACAGTCGTTAGAAAAGGTGGCAGATTCCAGAATATGTTCTATCTTACCAAGACTAGAGTAGGAAAGCTCTTTGTAAAGATGTACGTCAATCTTGAGAAGAATTCTACAGCGCATATCGAATCAAAAGTATATGAGCGTGAAGACGATTATCTCGAAATTGATGAAGAGCTCCATCTGAATGGCGAAGGCTCATCCGGAATTGCAAAAACTACTGTTTTTGCTACAGACAGAAGTAAGGCGAAAATCATCAACAAAGCCTATGGAAACGCACCATATTCGAGAGGCCATATTGAGTGCAACGAAATCATTAAGGGCGATTCTGTAGAAGTAGGTACTATGCCTGAGTTGTATGTAAAAAACGAGAAGGCCGAACTGACACACGAAGCCTCTATTGGCAGAGTAAATGTCAAGCAGATGGAAACCTTGATGTCAAAAGGGTTGAGCGAGGAAGAAGCCACTGATATGATTGTCAAAGGTTTGCTCAGATAGAAGTGGAGGGAGTTACTTGAAATACAGCGAGATGTACATTGTGAAGAAACTAGTCGATCTAGCCAACATACCAAGTCCATCCGGATTCACCAACACCGTTATTGGCTATCTTGAGTCTGAACTGCAGGAATTGGGGTTCAGTCCGCGAAGAACAAGAAAGGGAGCTCTGGTGGCAGAGCTCGGCGGCAAAGGAAGACCTCTGGTGTTGGCTGCACACGTTGACACGCTTGGGGCTATGGTTAAATCCCTGAAGCCGAATGGCCGGTTAGAGATAACCAACGTTGGCGGATTCACAATGAATAGCATTGAAAACGAGAACTGCGTAATTCACACGAAAACCGGAAAATCCTTCACGGGAACAATCCAGTCCATATCACCTTCCGTTCATGTCTTTGAAAACGCAAGGACTCTTGAACGCAAGATATCAAATATGGAAATCCGGGTAGACGAATTGGTAAGAAGCGAAGAAGATCTTAAAAACCTTGGTATTGAAGCAGGGGATTTCGTTTCATTTGATCCTAGAGTGATGGTTACCGATAGTGGTTTTGTGAAGTCAAGACATCTTGATGACAAAGCAAGCGCAGCAATCCTTCTAGAGTTAGCAAAGAAAGTCTCTTCTGGCGAAGCGATCTGCGGAAGAAAAACTTACTTGTTTTTCTCGAACTATGAAGAAGTAGGACATGGCGCATCGGCTGCGATGCCAGATGATTGCGAAGAGATAATCTCTGTTGATATGGGAGCGATAGGCGATACTCTGAAGACCGATGAATTTGTGGTTTCGATATGTGCTAAGGATTCGGGTGGACCTTACGATCACTCAATCGTTAAGGGATTGATCGAAACTGCAAAGAAAGTGAAAGCCGAATACTCAGTAGACATCTATCCCTTTTATGGATCTGATGTGGAAGCATCTCTGAGAGCCGGATACGATGTCAGGTTTGGACTAGTCGGTCCCGGAGTTGAAGCCTCTCACGGATACGAAAGGACTCATTACAGAGCGCTCGAAAATACTTTGAAGCTTCTTAAGGGATATATTGAAAACTGAGGCGCAAAAGCGCCTCAGCATTACTAGTTCTCCGCAACCATAGTTCTAGAAAACTATCTTGCCCTTCTTGTTACCTATCTCCTGACCAAGCTGGTTAACAAAACCGGCAGGAGCAACATCGATTACTTTGCTCTTCTCAGCTTCCATAGCTTCCTGAAGCTTCTTTCTGTAGGCATCCATTTTCTCTCTGAGTTCAGATACGTCCCCTTCAAGCCACCCATAGATACTTTCTGTAAGCTTCTCAGAAATCGCCTCTATTTCGTCGTTTTCTTCCATCATTCCTGCTTCTTTTGTTACCTCCAGCTCTTCACTTACTGCCCTCTCAACATCATCTTTCGTTAGCTGAGGAACGGCCGACTTTACCAAACGCATAGCGATGTTTGTTCTGAGTCTCAGATCATCTATGGTTGCCTCAAGATTATCTACTCTGGACATTATCGCACCCAAGAATTGATCAAGTGAAATCTGCATTTATTATTCAGCTCCTTTCAATGGTTTCTTATAACGATTTTACTACTTATAAAGCCAACTATAGTTAAGCTCATGTTTTGCTTGTAATCTCAGCCTTTCTTGTCGAATCGATATCTGATTCTAATAAGCCATAGGGACAAAACAACAACAAGGAGGAAAGCAGTAAGGTCGCCAGAGGCAATTTGGAGAAGCCAGAAAGAAGGAAGATATCCGCTGGTAAACAGAGAAGATTTCAGAATTGACGGAAATACCCAACCTATTATAAGCGTGGTAGCTGCAATGAAGACTGCTACAGATTTCTCCTCTATTCTCCTCAGCTTTCTAAATGGAAGAAAGGAAAACGAAGCGAGTGAGATCACTAAGGCCATAGATGAAACAAAACCAAGAATTGAAAAGAGACTCCTGTTCCAGCAGATCAACAACGAAATCAAGAGTATCAGGACAGATGGCTTCTTTAGAACTCCCTTGGCACTATCAGTAAGCATATCTTTTGAACGTATGTTCTTTTCAAACTCCTGTCTGTAGACGACTATTCCCATAAGAATCGATAAAGGCATCAATCCGGCTGAAAGTGAGGCTTCCCAGAAGAAGAGCTGAGAGATTGCTATCGATCCAACAAGAATCTCGTGCAGAAATGTCAGAAAAACCCTCACTCTTCCTCCTCCAGACTCTCTATCAAGGCCTTCACACTGTTATCACCGGTAATGTCCAGGAAGAGATCCTCAAGACTTGACTCCACACTGCCGAAGCTTTCTTTCAGATCAGAAAGCGTGCCTTCTGCGATCATCCTACCTCTATCGATAATTCCAATTCTGTCGCACATCTTTTCCGCTACTTCGAGCACGTGAGTTGTCATGAATACAGTTGCTCCCCTATTTGCAATGTTTCTAAGCCATGCTTTCAGCTTCCCTGCGCTTGAGGCATCAAGGCCAACGGTTGGTTCATCGAGGAATATCACAGATGATTCTCTCATGAGAGCAATGGCAACCATGAGTTTCTGCTTCATCCCATGAGAGTAATCTCCTATGTACTTTCCAAGGTAATCGATCTTGAACGCGTCTGCCAGGTTTCTAAGCCTTGATATGGTCTCTTCGGGTTGAAGCTTGTATATGTCGATTATGAACTTCACAAATTCTATTCCCTTTAGATTTTCGTACATCTTGGGTTCATCCGGAACAACAGATATTATCTGTTTGATCTCCATGAGGTCTCTTTCAATATCGAGCCCCGCAATTCGTATACTTCCCGAGCTAGGAGCAATTACTCCGGTCAGCATCTTTATAGTAGTTGTCTTGCCCGCGCCGTTTGGTCCAAGAAAACCGTATATCTCTCCTGACAATACTCTCAGATTCAGATTATCAACGGCTGTTAGATCCCCGAAACGCCTTGTCAAATCAACTGCTTCTATCATCATTCTTCTTCAAACGCCTTGTCGTAAAAAGTTGCCGTTTTTGGATGGAACATCAGTTCTATGGTACCTACCGGACCATTTCTTTGCTTTCCGATTATCACTTTGGTAACCTGTGGAAAATTGCTTACATCGCTCTTATCTTTGTAATAATCATCACGATAAAGGAACATCACTGTGTCAGCATCTTGTTCAATAGCTCCAGACTCACGGAGATCACTAAGACGCGGCATCTTATCTTCTCTTTGCTCCACCGCTCTGGAAAGCTGCGAAAGTGCAACGACGGTGATGTTCAATTCCCTTGCCAGGAGTTTCATAGATCTCGAGATCTCCGAGATCTCCTGCTGACGGTTGTCGGATCTGCCTTTCGTATGCATCAGTTGGAGGTAATCGACAAATATGACCTGAACGTTGTGCTCCATCTTGATTCTCCTCGCCTTTGCTCTGAGCGTTCTGGGATCAAGGGATGGTTCATCGTCTATAATTATAGGAGCCGTCTGCAGGGTACTGGCACCATTTGTCAAACGTTTCCAATCTTCAGTGCCAATATCTCCTGCCCTGAGGCGAGATAGTTCAAAATTAGTGACATTACACAGAAGTCGCTGTGCAAGCTGTTCCTTCGACATCTCAAGACAGAAGACAGCTACTGGCAACTGAAATCTCAGAGACATATTGGTTGCCAGACTAAGAGCAAAAGCAGTCTTTCCCATCGATGGGCGTGCAGCAACAATAACTAAATCCGACGGTCTAAATCCTGTGGTAACTTCATCCAGTTTCCTGTAACCAGATGCGATACCCGTGATCCTACCGGTCACCGCATTCTCTTTCAGCCTTTCAAGATTCTGGAATAGCTCATGCATTATCTTACCAATATGCTGATACGTCTTCGAAATCTGCGCCTCTGTAATCTGGAATATCGCTTTCTCTGCACTGTCAAGGATCTCGTCTGTTTCTTCTCCCTCATATGCGTTTTCAACTATCGAGCTGGCCGCAGTTATCAGCGATCGCAGAAGAGCCTTCTCCTTTACAGTCTTGCCGTAATAAAAGAAGTTGGCAGAGGTTGGAACGACATCCGCGAGTTTGGCAAGCTCGATTTCGCCTCCCATTTCTTCGAGCACTCCGCCGGTTCTTAGTCTTTCAGTAACTGACACAATATCCACCGGACTCCCCTCATCAAACAACTTCTCCATTGCGGAGAAGATCAACTGGTTCTTTCGAGAGTAGAAATCCCTACTTGTGAGAAGCTCCATCACATCCGGGACCACATCTGGATCAATCAAGATGCTCCCTATAACAGCCTCTTCAGATTCAATACTATTCGGAGGAATTCTCGTCTTCAATTCATTCACCAACTCTTCCAATTATGAGAAGTTCTTTAGAATAAGCTCCTTTACCGCTGAAAAATCTCCTTCGAAAAGAAACTGCCCTCTATCCTTACCAGAACCACCTCTAACTTCCAGTTCTTCCTTGACTCTTGTAAGGACCTCCTGACAGTCAAAGCCTTTACCAAAAAGCAGGAATCTATCATTTGCCTTTCCAATAATAAGATACTCTTCCAGTGTGACGAATTTGGTAATTGCAGCTAGAACACTCTCCTCTTCTTCAAGAAAAGTAATCCTCGATCGCGATCTATCAATATCTTCCGCTATATAATGACCTAGTCTTTCAGAGAGGCTTCTTATTATCGAATTGCTTGCTTTGAGCTCGCCTATTAAGGATTCGATCCGATTCGGCAGATCGGAGTATTTGCAGGTGAGAAATAAAGCCGACTTGGTTGTGAGATTGTGTTTTGCGACATAGTCATCTAGGGCTCTATTTCCCGCGGCGAAGAAGACTCTGGTGAGAGAACCCTTGACTTTCTCGCGTTTCAGGACTTTCACGAGCCTAATTTGCCCCGTCCTCTCAACATGAAGACCCGAGCAGGCGCTTACATCTATCCCTTCAATCTCAATCACTCTGATGTCCTTGTCACTTTCGCTGATTCTCTGATCTATCTCTTTCCTCAATCCCAACTTCTGAAGCTGAGATCTTTTGACACTGAAGCTTTTTACTGGAAGATTCTCACCGATCAAATCGTTGCAGATTCTCTCAACGTGAGAAATCATATCATCTGTGAGAACACCAAGCGAAAGGTCGATTGTCGTGTGTTCTTCCCCCATCTGAAACCCAACGGTTTCGGCATCCAATTCTCGAAGAAACACTGCCGATAACAGGTGCTGCGCAGTGTGCTGCTGCGAGATGTCCCGTCTCCTCGTCTCATCGATCCTGATGTCCACCGATTCACCTCTGTCCTTATCTATTATTCCATCTACTTTGATAAGAATCTCATTATTCGACTCATTTACTGACAAGATATCCAGTCCGTCCACTTTTCCACGATCTCCAAGTTGTCCTGCTTCTCCGTCAGCATACACATTACCGTAACATATCTTGACGTAGGTAGTACCTTCTCCAAACCATATTTCCCTTACTGCTTCTAACATACATCGCCCCCGGCCACTTGATATTATGTGCAAATATATGTAATAATTATACAGTAAGCATTTACTTAACTCCGTGGGTGATAATTCGAGAAAAATGAATATGGGGTGATTTGGTTGCAGGAAAGGCCAATCCTTTCGATAAGGAATCTATCTACTCATTTCAGTATGGCAGAAGGAGTTGTTAAGGCCGTTCAAGATGTCTCTTTTGATCTTTATAGAGATGATGTCTTAGGAATAGTTGGAGAGACCGGTTCTGGAAAGAGCGTAACAGTCAAAACAATAGCCGGAATGGTTGATAACCCAGGCTTTATTGCTGGTGGCGAGATTCTCTTTTTAACCGACGAATTCAGTAAGAGCGGTGAAAAGGATTATATTGACTTGGCAAAGCTTCCGAAAGATAGTTTCTCCAGAGTCAGAGGAAAACACATAGGGATGATCTTTCAAGACCCTATGACCTCCCTTGACCCGATGTACACAGTTGGTAACCAGATGATAGAGACCATTGTTCATCACAAGAAAGTTACCGAAGAGGAAGCAAGAGAACGATCGATAAAGCTTCTCGAACAGGTGGGAATTCCTAAGCCTTCCGAACGAATCGATGATTATCCCTTTCAACTCTCCGGGGGACAGCGCCAGAGAGTAGTAATAGCGATAGCGCTGTCGTGCGATCCTGAAATCCTGGTTGCCGATGAGCCTTCAACTGCTCTAGACGTGACAGTTCAAGCTCAGATTTTAGAACTGATGAAGGATCTTCAGGAGCAGTTCAACAGCAGCATGATTTTCATTACCCATGATCTCGCAGTAATCGCTGAAATTGCCACGAGAATCAGCGTTATGTATGGAAGCTATCAAATGGAAATGGCGGACTCTCTCGAAATCTTTGACAGTCCGATGAATCCATACACATTTGCACTTCTTGAGTGCATTCCAAGACTTGATATAAAACAAGATAAACTCCTTCCTATTCCTGGCCAGCCGCCAGTTATGTTGAATCCACCCGTGCTATGCCCATTCCTTCCAAGGTGCTCAAGAGCAACAGACAAATGCTACAAAGAGATGCCACAGCTTGAGCAAATGAAGGATAATCATTTCGTCAGATGCTGGAACCCAATTACTAACAAAGTATTGCTGGTCAAGGAGGCTCAAGAATGAAGCTTCTTGAAGTTAGAAATCTGAAAAAATACTTTCCAGTCAAGCAAGGATTCCTCATCGAGAGAGTTGTAGGATTCGTCAAGGCAGTTGATGATGTGTCTTTCTCGGTAGATAGAGGAAAGACAATCGGTATAGTTGGAGAATCGGGTTGTGGCAAGACTACAATCGGTAAGTCGATTATCCGCCTTCATGAAGTGACTGATGGAGAGATGCTCATTGATGAAGAAGACACCACTTTCTACTTCATGAAGAAGCGAAGGGCAAAACAGTATCTGAAAGAGAAGTATTTCGATACGGAGAAATTTAATAATGGTGACGGAGTTGGTTTTGAGCCTTTCGAAAAGAAGATGTACGAGATCTACAATAGTGTCAATAAGGACTCTTCCAAGGCAATCGATATTCTATTTGATAAGTCAGATCACAAGAAGAAGCTTCTCAGGCAAAAGGCACAGATAGTATTTCAGGACCCAATGTCTTCTCTGAATCCAAGGATGACAGTTGGGCAGATGTTAACTGAACCACTCCTTTTTCACAAACTTGCAAAAGACCTTGACGAAGCAGTTGAAATGGTGAAGGAACTGCTTGTAAAAGTCGGTCTTAAGCAATATCACGTGGACAGATATCCGCACCAGTTCAGCGGTGGTCAGAGGCAGAGAATAGCCGTTGCAAGGGCTATCAGTGTAAACCCCGATCTCATCGTTCTCGATGAGCCGACTTCTGCCTTGGATGTTTCGGTTCAAGCTCAGATAGTCAATCTCTTTGAGAAACTGCAGGAGCAGCTCAATGCAGGTTATGTATTTATCTCTCATAATCTTTCTCTGGTAAGGTTTATTTCTCAAGAAGTCTCTGTCATGTATCTTGGTAGGATCGTAGAGCAGGGCAATAGTGAGTCGATCTTCAGCAGCCCATTGCATCCTTACACAAAGGCGCTCTTGGCGGCTGCTCCAATACCCGATCCAAAGAAGAAACGTAACCGGAAAGACCTGGTTGGCGGACAGGTTCCCAGTCCAATAAACAGACCGTCTGGCTGTTTCTTCAATCCGAGATGCAAGTACAGAATGGATATTTGTACCAAGGAATATCCGCCCATGTTCAAGGCGGATGAAAACCATTATGTTGCGTGCCATCTTTATTCCACATCTCATGAACAAGGAGGGGAAAGTAAATGAAGAAACTCTTAGTGCTTCTCGTAGTACTCATTGCTGTTGGAATCCTTTTCGCAGCTCCCGAGTATCACGTAGAAGAGACATGGAACGGCAAGCCCGGAGGTACTTTCTATTACTGGGGCTTGGGAGATCCAAAGACATTTAACTATGACTGGGCACAGGAAACTAGTTCAACAGATCCTCTAGGATTCATACTGGCAACTCTTATTGAAGCCGATGAGGGTGGTATGCCGTCGCTTCCCGGTCTTGCAAAAGACTGGTGGTTCTCTGATGACGGATTGACTTTCTTCGTGCAGATAAGGGAGGGCATTCAGTGGTCCGATGGAGCACCATTCACACTTGACGATGTTTACTGGACATTCGTAAATGTTTCCTTTGTCCCGGAAAACACGGCAAACGGCAACGGGTCCTATCTGGATTCTAACGACCAGCTTCCAGTGGTCGAGATCGTCGATGACACAACGATCTCCTTCACCTGGACAGTTCCCCAGGTAACGGCCCTTAGGCAGATCGGCTTCCGCCCCATCATGCCAAAGCATGTGCTCGAGGAAGTTGTCGCCAACGGTACCTATCCGGAATTCTGGACGATCGCTGACTTTGACAAGCTAGTCGGAATGGGACCCTTTGTTATTACCGATTACATCGAAGGCGTCAGAATCGTTTTCGAGAGAAATCCATATTACTGGAAAGTCGATGGCAACGGTGTAAGATTGCCATACTTCGATAAGCTGAATTACGAGCTTCTCGCCGACCAGAATACCTCTCTGCTCAGATTTGAAGCAGGACAGATCGATCTCTACGGACCGACTGCCGAGCAGTTCCCGAGGCTAGCAGAAATGGCCGCAGATAAGGGCTGGATAACCGGTGTCGGTGGTCCCGCTCTCGGCTCGCAGTTTATTACCTTCAACTTCAACAACCCAGATCCCGTTAAGCGAGAATGGTTCAGAAACGATGGGTTCAGAAGAGCTTTCGTCTACGCGATGGATAGAGACGCTATAATTGAATCTCTATACAATGGGCTTGGCTCTCCTCTATACGGTCCGGTCTCTCCATCAAGCGGTTTCTACTACCCTGAAATCGAGAAATTCGATTACAAGTACTCAATAACAAGAGCCAGACTTCAGCTCAGGAGAGGCGGCTTCGACTGGCTTCCAGATGGAACCTGTGTTGATGCAAATGGAAACCCGATTGAGTTTGAGCTCACTACAAATGCTGGAAACGTAGTCAGAGAGGCAATAAGCAACATCATCGTCGATGGTGCTGCAAAACTTGGAATTAAGGTCAATTTCAGACCTATTGACTTCAATACCGTTGTTTCAAGACTGACAGATGCGACCTACGACGCTGTCGTCATTGGACTCACCGGTAGTGTTGACCCCGGAACAGGCTGGAACGTTTACAGGCTTGACGGCGGACTGCACTTCTGGAACTATCCTCCGGACTACAATCCTGACGATCACATAACTGAGGACATGTACATTCTCCCCGACTGGGAGAAGAGAGTCGATGAAATCTACAGACTCCAGACGTCAGCGGTTGATCCACAAGACAGATATGACCTATTTGCTGAATTCCAGATGCTCTTTGCTGAGTATCAGCCACTTGTGTTCACAATTGCACAGAACTTCCTTTATGTCTACAAGAACAATATTAAGATGCCGGTAGAAAAACTAACACCTGCAACAGGCCTGCTATTCCAGTTAGAAGGCTGGTGGAAAGAGTAATATCTTGATTCTCGTTGCGGGAGGGTTTCCCTCCCGCTTTTCGTATCATCGAGAGACTTAGTGTGAGTTTTGAGGAGGGAATAAGGTGCTGAAATATATAGTTAGAAGGCTGATTCTAGCAATTCCGGTTCTGCTCGGAGTCTCTATACTGGCCTTCATGATTATATCCGCTGCCCCCGGTGATTTCTTGGATGCATACAGGTTAAACCCTTCTATTTCGAGAGATCAGATAAAGGTTCTTGAGAATCAATTTGGCCTTGATCAGAATGTATTCGTGCAGTATTTCAAGTGGTTGGGCAACGTTCTTACAGGGAACTTCGGTTATTCATTTAGTTACAGGATTCCTGTCTTCGAACTGGTTTTCAGGAGACTGGGAGCAACTCTTCTGCTTAGCATCACCACACTGATTTTTACCTGGGGAATCGGCATTCCTCTTGGCATATATTCAGCCCTTCATCAATACTCGCTCAGTGATCAAACTTTTGCCTTCCTTGCATTCATTGGTATTTCTATTCCAAACTTCTTCTTTGCTTTGCTATGGCTCTTTATGGCGGCGAAGACAGGGTGGTTCCCAATAGGAGGATTGATCTCGCAAAACTTCAACGAACTGAGTATTATCGGCAAGATCGGTGATTATCTCTGGCACGTGGTCGGGCCAATGGTCACCTTGGGTACTGCTGGACTTGCCGGTCTGATGAGGCAAATGAGAGGCCAGTTGCTCGACCAGCTGAGGCAAGACTATGTTCTTTTTGCTAGGGCAAAGGGAATGCCTGAGAAGAACGTTATCTACAAGCACGCAGTTCGAAATGCTATCAATCCTATAGTCACAATGTTTGGATATGCACTTTCTGGTTTGCTCGGCGGCGCAGTTCTTACAGAGACGGTTTTCGGCTGGCCAGGAATGGGAAGACTAGTCATTGAAGCCCTGAATGCTCAGGATTTGTTCCTTGTCATGGCCACGTTGCTCCTTTCCGCTGTCCTTCTGGTAGTCGGCAATCTGCTGGCCGATCTTCTGCTTGCATGGGTCGATCCCAGAATTCGTTATAGACTGAGCTGAGGGGTGTAAAATGAAGAAGAAAAAAACCAATGATAACAATACATTGAAAAGTGCTGAAGTCAGTAAAGAAGATCTCTTTGAAGTAAAGTACATGAGTAGATGGCAGCTTGTGTGGAGAGCTTTGAGAAAGCACAAGTTGGGGATGATTTCTTTATGGATCCTGATAATCATGTACATCATAGCATTGCTGGCCGACTTCTTGTCCCCTACCAACCCTTATGAACAGACACAGGGACTTTCTTTTGCGCCACCTTCAAGAGTTCATTGGACCGACGAGAGCGGTAAGCTTACTGCTCCTTACATTTACGCCTGGGTAATGGAAAGAGACCCCGAAACGTACAGAACAACATTTGTTGAAGGTGTTTCTATAGGTTCGATCACTGCGTTGGATAGGTCAACTGGCACAGAAATCACTTTCACAAAGGGTGAAGACGGGGTAATAGATATATTTCTTACCATAAAAACGGTTAGATATGCTCTTGACGCAGAAGGCAATAGGGCTAATCTGGGACAACCCGACTACTCGGTTATCCAGAACATCAAGCTGAGCGAACTGGAGCTCTTCGAAAAGATGATGGTCAGTGAGACTTCTAATAGAACCACCATAGATTCCCTTAGCCCAAGCAGGTTCAGAGAACTTCAAAGGATTGGGCCGCCAGTAAAAGTCGTAACTGAGCGATCTCTTCACAGAGTGTTTGCTCAAAAGGAAGCAGAAATCAAGGACATTGTTCTCGAGGCTATAAGTATTTACAATGAAGTTATCGACATTGATGGAGAAGACGTTGAGCTAGCAAAGGAGTTTCTAGCCGAGCTCGAAATCTCACCTAATCTTCTTGGAGTAGTCGTCGAACCCGAAGTTACAGAGTACGAAACTGTTAAGTACCCGATCAAGTTCTTCGCCAAGTCCTGGGATTACAAGCTCTTATGGTTATTTCCAACTAACATTCACTTATTCGGAACAGACCAGCCATCGAAACTCTTGTTGTTTGGGGCAGACAGATACGGAAGGGACGTATTCTCCAGGATTCTTGCTGGGTCTAGAATCTCTATGAGTATTGGACTTCTTGCCATACTTATCACTTTCTCTCTTGGACTTTCGATTGGAGGTGCCGCCGGATACTTTGGTGGTATTACCGATGAAATTCTCATGAGGGTCACCGAGGTTCTGATGTCGATACCCAGTTTCTATCTCTTGATCTCGCTGCGTGCGATTCTGCCTACAAGTATACCTTCGCATATGACTTATCTCTTGATAGTTGTAATTCTGAGTTTTATTGGTTGGCCCGGGATGTCAAGGGTAATCCGAGGCATGGTTCTGGGACTGAAAGAGACAGAGTTCGTTCAAGCAGCAGTTGCTATGGGTTATCCATCATCACGAGTTATTTTACGGCACATAATCCCGAACACGGCAACGTACATTATCGTTGCAGCAACTCTGTCGATACCCGGATATATTCTTGGAGAAGCAGGCTTAAGTTTCCTTGGGCTGGGAATAACTGAACCTTCGGCAAGCTGGGGATTGATGTTGTCGCAGGCACAAAGTATAAAGGCAATGACAGAAGCTCCCTGGTTACTAATACCGGGGATATTCATATTCATTGTTGTTATGGGCTTCAACCTCCTCGGAGATGCGCTGAGAGATGCTCTCGATCCCAGATCTCTAGGGTACTAGACCTTTAAGAAGCTAATAGACTGGATTTTAAGCGGGTCGAATGACCCGCTTTCTTTAAGCGATATTTTATCCCCTACGGACTCGTTTTCAGAAGAAAATACATTCTCATCAGAAGCAACGGTTTGTGTAACCAGGTCTTTCAGGTTCGCGAAAACAATAACAGTAACTCCACTCTGTAAATTCCAGCCGCTCCTTCTCTCTTCCAAGCAGTCAAAAACAATGTGTGTTCTCATAAGAGACGCACCTCAAGCTCGGAGCGAAATCTAGTTAGGGCTTCCTGAAAAACTGCTACCTTGTTCCTGTTAAAGAGGTCGTCATGTTCAAGAGAGTAGTAGTTGGCTCACAATATGTGGATTTTGACCAGGAACACCCTCGAAATTGCTCCGAATCCCTCCGATTTCTCCCCAGAATAGCCATCGGAAAAATGAAAAAAAATAAGCCCCTCAACCAGCGGGCAAGGTTCATTGCAATCATCGCAAAAGCGATCATGGTTTCGCTTGTTTCTTTCACCTTTCCCCGGATAAGCCCCAGTCC
>NZ_AYTW01000039.1 GCF_002752635.1 Mesotoga sp. Brook.08.105.5.1 | reverse complement strand
GGGTAGGGGTACTGGTAATATAGGAATTGCTGACGCGAAGTTAGCGTTAGTGGTAAGAGCGAGCGAAGGAAGAAGGGTCATTGAAAAATGGATAGCAATCCAGCGAGTTTCGAAAAAAATGAGTCATGGATGGAGGGTTTGATCCTGGCTCAGGGTGAACGCTGGCGGCGTGCTTGACACATGCAAGTCGAACGGTATGTGGCAACACATAGAGTGGCGAACGGGTGAGTAACACGTGGGAACGTACCCTACGCAGGGGGATAACTGACCGAAAGGACAGCTAATACCGCATAAGACCGAAAGGTGAAAGGTGCAACTGCACCGGCGAAGGAGCGGCCCGCGGACCATCAGCTAGTTGGTGGGGTAAGAGCCTACCAAGGCAACGACGGATAGCCGGCGTGAGAGCGTGGCCGGCCACAAGGACACTGAGATACGGGTCCTACTCCTACGGGAGGCAGCAGTGCGGAATTTTAGATAATGGAGGCAACTCTGATCTAGCGACGCCGCGTGCAGGAAGAAGGTCTTCGGATTGTAAACTGCTGTGGTAAGGGAAAAATGCCATGTAGAGTGGAAAGCTACATGGAGGGATGGTACTTTACTAGAAAGCCCCGGCTAACTACGTGCCAGCAGCCGCGGTAATACGTAGGGGGCGAGCGTTACCCGGAATCACTGGGCGTAAAGGGAGCGTAGGTGGCCTGACATGTCAACTGTGAAAACCCGGAGCTCAACTCCGGACTTGCAGTTGAAACTGCCAGGCTTGAGGACGGTAGAGGAAGACGGAACTGCCAGTGTAGGGGTAAAATCCTTAGATATTGGCAGGAACGCCGGTGACGAAGGTGGTTTTCTGGGCCGGTTCTGACACTGATGCTCGAAAGCCAGGGGAGCGAACGGGATTAGATACCCCGGTAGTCCTGGCCCTAAACGATGTTCACTAGGTGTGGGGAGCGGAAAGCTTTCCGTGCTAAAGCTAACGCAATAAGTGAACCGCCTGGGGAGTACGCCCGCAAGGGTGAAACTCAAAGGAATTGACGGGGGCCCGCACAAGCGGTGGAGCGTGTGGTTTAATTCGATGCTAAGCGAAGGACCTTACCAAGGTTTGACATGCTGATAGTAGTGAATTGAAAGAGGAACGACCACACTTTGTGTGGAGTCAGCACAGGTGGTGCACGGCCGTCGTCAGCTCGTGCCGTGAGGTGTTGGGTTAAGTCCCGCAACGAGCGCAACCCCTGCTCTTAGTTGCCAGCGGTAAGGCCGGGCACTCTAGGAGGACCGCCGCCGACGAGGCGGAGGAAGGGGGGGATGACGTCAGGTATCGTGCCCCTTATATCTTGGGCGACACACGCGCTACAATGG
Source organism: Mesotoga sp. Brook.08.105.5.1 (assembly GCF_002752635.1). Lineage (NCBI taxonomy): Bacteria > Thermotogati > Thermotogota > Thermotogae > Kosmotogales > Kosmotogaceae > Mesotoga > Mesotoga sp. Brook.08.105.5.1. The sequence continues at coordinate 7,987 of NZ_AYTW01000039.1, read as the reverse complement.
GTTGGACAGAAGGGACCAAGACAGCGATGTGGAGGAAATCCTCAAACCAACCCCCAGTTCAGATTGCAGGCTGCAACCCGCCTGCATGAAGCCGGAATCGCTAGTAATCGCAGATCAGCCAAGCTGCGGTGAATACGTTCCCGGGCCTTGTACACACCGCCCGTCAAGCCACCCGAGTTGGTAACACCTGAAGATGAGTATCCTAACCGTAAGGAGGGAGCTTGTTTAGGGTGGGATTGGCAAGGGGGGCTAAGTCGTAACAAGGTAGCCCTACCGGAAGGTGGGGCTGGATCACCTCCTTTCTAAGGAGTTTACATCGGATTGCTATCCATCTTTGAGTGANNGAAGAAGTAGAAGCGAGTCAAAGGAAGAAAGAAGGTAAAGGTATAAAGGGCTCACGGAGGATGCCTTGGTAGCGGGAGGCGAAGAAGGGCGTGGCCAGCTGCGAAAAGCCGCGTGTAGGTGCAAGCGACCATAGAAGCGCGGATGCCCGAATGGGGAAACCCACTAGGCAGAGATGTCTAGTATCCTGAAAAGGAAGCGAACCTTGCGAACTGAAACATCTTAGTAGCGAGAGGAAGAGAAATCGAAGAGATTCCCTGAGTAGCGGCGAGCGAAACGGGAAGAGCCTAAACCTATATAGTGTAAGCGTACGGGCGTTGCTATATAGGGGTAGAGGGATATATACGGGCCTGACCGTACAGGGCCGGGAGAAGCTAAAGGCTAGTCGAACTATCTGGGAAGATAGACCGGAGAAGGTGAAAGTCCTGTAGGCGAAAGTCAGAGGCTATCCTTGCATATATCCCGAGTAACGCGGGGCACGAGAAATCCCGCGTGAATCTGGGGAGACCACTCTCTAAGGCTAAATACTACCTGCTGACCGATAGCGGAAAAGTACCGTGAGGGAAAGGTGAAAAGCACCCCGGGAGGGGAGTGAAAGAGTACCTGAAACCGTGAGTCTACAATAAGTGGGAGCACGAAAGTGCGACCGCGTGCCTTTTGATTAATGAGCCTGCGAGTTACCGTAACTGGCGAGGTTAATCCGAGAGAGGAGAAGCCGAAGGGAAACCGAGTCTTAATAGGGCGGAAGTCAGTTGCGATAGACCCGAAACCGGGTGAGCTATCCATGGGCAGGTTGAAGGTGGGGTAACACCCACTGGAGGACCGAACCAGTTAGCAGTAAAAAGCTATTGGATGACCTGTGGATAGGAGTGAAAAGCTAACCGAACTCGGTGATATCTGGTACTCCTCGAAACGTGTTTAAGCACGGCCTTGCATGGTTAGTGGAGGGGGTAGAGCACTGATTGGGCTAGGGGGGCGACCTCCAACCCCAGTCAAACTCCGAATACCTCTACTCAAAGTGCAGGAGACAGACTGCGAGCGATAAGGTCCGTAGTCGAGAGGGAAACAGCCCAGACCACCAGCTAAGGGCCCAGAGAGATAGCTAAGTGTTAAAGGAAGTGGAGAGTCAAAGACAGCTAGGATGTTGGCTTAGAAGCAGCCATCATTAAAAGAGTGCGTAACAGCTCACTAGTCGAGACTCACCGCGCCGAAGATGTAAGGGGGCTAAAGCTATCCTCCGAAGCTGTGGAACAGGAAACTGTTGGTAGAGGAGCATTGTGTTGTAGGGAGAAGGCAGACCCGTGAGGGCTGTTGGACGAGGCACAAGAGAGAATGCAGGCATGAGTAAACGAGAGGAGAGTGAGAATCTCTCCCCCCGAAAGCCTAAGGGTACCTGGGCAAGGTTCGTCCTCCCAGGGTTAGTCGAGATCCTAAGGGGAACCCGAAAGGGGTAGCCGATGGGAAACCGGTTAATATTCCGGTACTGGCGTGACATGAGTTTTGGGGTGTGACACAGGAGGATAGGCGTTGCGTACTAGTTGCATAGTGCGTCTAAGTTTCTAGTCTGATGATCGCGGCAGGGAAATCCACCGCGGGAGGGTGAGGAACGAATGGGAGTTCCTTCGGGAGCAACAACGTTGAGTTCATACTGTCGAGAAAAGCATCGCAAAGCGTTTGAGTGTTAAGCCAATCGTTCTGAAAACCGACACAGGTAGGCAAGCTGAGAAGGCTAAGGGGAGCGGGATAACTCCTGTTAAGGAACTAGGCAAATTGGCCCCGTAACTTTGGGAGAAGGGGTACTCTGGCTGGTTAAGAGCTGGCTGGAGTCGCAGTGACAAGGCAGCGGCGACTGTTTACCAAAAACACAGGGCTCTGCGAATTCGAGAAGAAGACGTATAGGGTCTGACGCCTGCCCAGTGCTGGAAGGTTAAGGGGAAAGGTTAGCGCGAGCGAAGCTTTGAACCGAAGCCCCAGTAAACGGCGGCCGTAACTATAACGGTCCTAAGGTAGCGAAATTCCTTGTCGGGTAAGTTCCGACCTGCACGAATGGCGTAACGATCGCTGCACTGTCTCAACAGGAGACCCGGTGAAATTTCAGTCTGGGTGAAGATGCCCAGGACTCGCAACTAGACGGAAAGACCCCATGGAGCTTTACTGTAGCTTGGTATTGTGCTTTGTTGTATGGTGTACAGGATAGGTAGGAGGCGTAGAACCCGGTTCGCCAGGATCGGGGGAGCCAACGGTGGGATACTACCCTCCATACAACGGAGTACTAACTTGAGAGTGTGGAGAGCACAACAAGGACATTGCTAAGTGGGCAGTTTGACTGGGGCGGTCGCCTCCAAAAGAGTAACGGAGGCGCGCTAAGGTTGGCTCAGGTTGGTTGGAAATCAACCATAGAGTGTAAGGGCAAAAGCCAGCTTGACTGTGAGACTGACAGGTCGAACAGGAGGGAAACCTGGCCCTAGTGACCCTGCGGCCCTGAGTGGAAAGGCCGTTGATCAACGGATAAAAGCTACCCTGGGGATAACAGGCTTATACTGCCCGAGAGTTCATATCGACGGCAGTGTTTGGCACCTCGATGTCGGCTCATCGCATCCTGGGGCTGGAGCAGGTCCCAAGGGTTAGGCTGTTCGCCTATTAAAGCGGTACGTGAGCTGGGTTCAGAACGTCGTGAGACAGTTCGGTCCCTATCTGTTGCGAGCGTAGGAGACTTGAGAAGGGTAGCCCCTAGTACGAGAGGACCGGGGTTAGTGAACCTCTAGTGAATCAGTTGTCGTGCAAGCGGCAGTAGCTGAGTAGCTACGTTCATGAGTGATAACCGCTGACAGCATCTAAGCGGGAAGCACGCTTCAAGACTAGGTCTCTCAGGATCGTTCGAGAAGAGGACGTAGATAGGCTGGAGATGTAAGCACTGTGAAGTGTTCAGTCGACCAGTACTAATAATCCGATTCCTTTACCTTATTTCCCTATGTACTCTTGAGTGAACAGATATTCTGGGTGAAGATACCGGGGCGGGAAACACCCGGCTCCATACCGAACCCGGCAGTTAAGCCGTCTCGGGCCGATGGTAGTATGTGGGCAACTGCATGCGAGAGTAGGTATCGCCCAGATGTTATACAAGAGGAGAGTCTTTTTGACTCTCCTTTTTGTTTGAAAACCAGTTCCAAGTTGTGAGTTGCAAGAATAACGAACGAGGTTCGGGGTTGGAAGAGCAAAGGATCAGTTGCAAGATGCAGAAGTGATGCTGCCTCCGGCAGGAAGTGAGGCTCGCTGCGCGAGGAAGTGATGCCCGGAGGAATATCCGGGGAAGTGATGCTGACGCATTCGCGCCAGGAGGGAGAAAGAATTTCCGAGGTTGCGGATAGCGGGTTGGGGATTGGACAGAGCAAAAAGACTGGTTCTCCGTTGAATGGTTCTCCGCATGTTTCATATTTTGCTAGATTACAGGATTGGCATTTTGCCGTAGAATAACTGGCTTACAATAAGAAACGCAGCAACAATTGGCGAAGACTACTTGCGGCAAGTCACCGTTTTTTATCGGACCGGCATTTTTCTGCCTAAGCAAGAATATGAAATTGGGGGTTTTAAGCACTTATATCCCGGTCTTCATGAATTCTTTCGAGTGGTTTTTCACATTTGTATACTGGCCAGTAACTTACTGTGCAGTATACAGACCGTTTTTCCGTTGTAATGGAACTTTTTTGAGTGAAGCTTAATCTTCCTCTACCTCAAAAGAAAGTCAACCGGAAGTTGTCCGATCAAATCGATCAGTTCCGCCTCGGTAGATGTCTTGATTAAGATTATCTGCTTACCTTCTCTCCATTCGTTAACTATTACAGGCAGTTCCGAAGACGAGAACTCCGGCAGATATTCTTCGATATAAAGTGGCATTTTGTCGGGATAATCGAGTGAGTAGAGGACTACGACGAGTTCCGTCTCCAGAAATCTTTCGTATTGTGAATTGCCAAGACTTAGAAAGCCCTTTCTTGAAAATCCTTTTATGAATCTCTCTTCGAATACTCCCACAGGGTTGCTCATCCCATAAACTAGAACTGAGTTTTTCACTATTTCGACATCAGGAACATTCTCATCGTTTAGTGGGCCGTCCAAAAAGTCCTCGGGCAGTTCTCTGATTATTTTCATCAATTCGTCAGTTGTATCTGTCATTATAAGAACAATTCTCCTGCCGTCCCTGATTTCGTTCAGGATTACGGGCGTTTCCGAAGACGAGAACTCCGGTATAATGCCCAACATGTAGTCGGGCATCGTGGCAGGCTGATCGAGAGAGTGAAGGACTATTATCCTCTGAGTACTCATCACTTCGTCTATATCGGCGAAGCAGAGATCGAGAAGCCTCTTGTTAGAAAGATGTGCCGTGAATCTATCATTGAACAGCTCAACCGGACTCCGTTTTCCAAAAATGAGAGCCGAACTTCCTATTACGGTTGAGTGACCGGTGAAGACTCCGGATGGCCTCGTCTCTCCGGTAATGAGGTCTATATAGTCGTATCCCGGATTGTTATAGACTGAAGGATCAAAGATCCAGAAGAGATCCATCATCATCTGCCAGTTCTCTTTTTCGTTCTTTGCCCCAGAATCCCATACCTCAATAGATTTCGCAAACACATAGTACCCATCGGGGAGCGAGAAGTTGTTTCTGTCATAATTAAGGTATAGCCTGCCGGAAGTCGAGTCTACAAGATACCATTTTTCTTCTAAATAGACTTCGACAAGAATGTGACCTACTATCATGCCACTGTTTGATTTCTTTCTTGCTCGATCCAGTCAATCCGAGCAGTCTGGATGAATACGGAAGGAATCCCCTTTGCCCTTGCAAGCGACACGAAAGCCAGTCCATAGTCTGTGCAGCCAGTTACTCCCCCGGTTGTTATGATTTCATGTGATGTTCTGCCAAACTTCTCTCCCTCAACTCCCCTCAGGTTTCCCATCATCCAGCCGTATATCTCTTTAATTGTCGACAAATTCTTATTGTCATTAAACTGATCGGCGATCGCGGCAATCTCATCGGTGATTCGAGTCTGTGGGCCACATTGCAAAAACAGCTCTGGATAAGAATAATCGACATTGAGAAAATACCCTCTGAAAACAGCAGCTTCGATTTCATCGTCGTTCTTGAATTTCTCGATATTAAACTGTTCTACAGTCTCTTGTTCGACAACCTCGGCTACAGTGAAATACTGCAACAGACCACACCCTGAGAAAAGAAAGACACTCAATAAGACCAAAATCATTAGTAGTTGCTTCATTGTTACACCTCCTGTTGATCTTATTGCAGATGTTTTATGAAATCCATAGACATACTGGAAACTCCACCAGCAGTATTATTCTAAGCCCACTTTTAGCAAATGGAGCAACGAACCGTCATCTACAGCTCATTGCTCCACAATTCATCTCGAATAAGTTCGCTCTCAGTTATCCAGCGAGATCGACTTCGGAAGGTTAACTACGGCGCCGCCAAACGTTGGGTCGGGAAATTCAATTCCTTCGAGCATCTCATAGTTTATAAGGGTAGGGAAGAAGCTTAAGAGATCGGAAAAGCCCTCGGGGTGGTCGAAAATATTGTATAGTCTCAGGATAATCGTGTTACCTTCTTCATCGACTGGGATTTCAGTATCGAGATCTTCTCCGTTCGGTCTTATGTAGTCCAGCAGCTCTTCCAATTCGTTCGCGTTTTCTGAAAGGGTATCGTAAGCGTCCTGATCGAACGGGATGTACCACTGTGAGGTCAAGTTGTGCTTGTTGCCTTCGGTCCGTGTGTCCTTCAAGAGATCCTCTGCCAGCAGCATCGTCGTTTCAGGTATCTCCAAAGCGATATCCCTTATCGAACTCAGCCATAGAGGACTTTCGAAGGGGTTCCTGAATGTCAAGAAGGACGTGCCAATAAATGCTTTAACTTCTGACGCGTCGATATTTCCGTCGCTATTTGTATCGATTTCCGGAGGATCTATCTCATCATCGGTGTCTTCGAAATACTCCATGAAAGCCTCCGATGGTTCAAGATCATAAATGGTCAATGCTCTGGCGCTTGAAAGAGCACTGCCAACCAGCATTTTTAGAATCGCTATCTCTCCTTCATCGATTACGAGATAATCGTTCTCATCGAATCCAGGAGCGTCCTCTATATCCAACCCCTGTGAGATCATGAACCAGAAATCGAGATCGAACACTGCGTCACCGCCACTGGGATCAACCTCGATCGAGACTATGTGATCACCTTTTGGCTTCTTCTCCAGGAAAAGGATATCCGAATAGAGACGGAAGTTTTCTGAGTAGGTTATGGAATCATTTTCACTCACTACTTCAAGTATCAGCTCTCTGTCGCTTTCAACAACTCCATCTTCGTCCCAATCGAACTCATTTAGGAATACCTTTACTACAATACTCATCTCTCCGCTCAAATAGGAGATATCGTCCCAGACTTCCTGAAGGCCATCGGCGTAATCCTCCATTTCCTCCTGAAAATCGGTGATCTCCCCGCAGAGTGAATAATCGGAATTTTTGGCTATAGGCCGACGAGAAGAAAGAGCATTTATCAGAAGCTGCGGTTTTCCAAGAATCAACGCCGATTTCAGCTTCATATTCAGTAGTTTTGCGCGCATATCAGATGAAAGGCTCTGTGCGATTTGATCAGGATTCGAGACGAGGTTTTCGAAACTTGACAGTATTTCATCTCGATCCATTGTCCCTGCAATGTCAAGGGAACCAATCTGCGAATTGTATATGTCTAGAAGTTTCAGCAATTGCGGAATGGCCTTCATAGCTCCACGAATCGCGTGTCCTTCGGGATTCTCAGGATTCCTCTTCACGAAATCATCAATAATCTGTTCAAACTCTTCGGCAGTCTCTCCCGATAACTTGATCTCAGCCTCTTGACCTTCCGGAATGGGACTTACGTTGATCCGGAACTCTGCAACTCCGCTCTTGCCTTCATCACTTGCGCTTACTCTCACTTTAAAAGGGCTGTTTTCGCTGTCACCGGGCAAAGACGTAAACACATAATCCCTTCCGTCGATTCTGCCCGGTCCGCTGCTTATCGAGAATGATATCCCGTCGGAAACAGATGATAAAACAAACTGGCTAAGGCCAATAACAAGCTCCTCACCCTCTGTCACCTGCTGATCGGGAATCTCAATCTTGATAGCTCTGAATAGAGAGCAGCCGCCGAGCGCTATCAAGGTAAACAGTGAAAAAAACACAAGACTCTTCTTGAACATTCCTTTTCCTCCCTTCTATATGATGGTATTGAATAACAGCATTTGGTTTACTTCATGAACCCTTTCGATTCAATCTTACACTTCATACATAAAAACACAAAAAACTCTACTTGCGACTGCCATGAATCGTAAGGATAAGTTGCTAGATGCAAGTTGCAGTGTGCCAAGAAGGCGAAGAAGGAAACTTCTAGCCATGCTTAATCGAAGATGAGGGAGGGCCCCTCGAAGCCGCCATGCAGGTGGAGGCTTCAAACCACCGTAAGCTGCTGTGGTAAAGAGCCATGGTAGTGAACGTTACGGGAAAAGGCGGGACAGTGATCCCGTCAGGTGAGTACCAGAGGAGACGAATACAAGTGAACCACCGTGAACGTGTCGTAACGACCTTTAGTGTCATCTAAACCGGGGGG
>NZ_AYTW01000038.1 GCF_002752635.1 Mesotoga sp. Brook.08.105.5.1 | reverse complement strand
TGGCTCTTTACCACAGCAGCTTACGGTGGTTTGAAGCCTCCACCTGCATGGCGGCTTCGAGGGGCCCTCCCTCATCTTCGATTAAGCATGGCTTGAAGTTTCCTTCTTCGCCTTCTTGGCACACCCTGATCTTCCGACCTCCGACCATTAAACTCTAACCTCGTCCTTTGTTGCTAATTTGAGGAAATTACGCTGGCAAATTCCTGAAGCTCATCCGGAGAGATCAAGTAGTATGTTTCCTCGGATTTCATGACGAAGACTTCCGGTCTTGCAGTCATGATGAAGGCCTTGGAGCCATTTCTGAGTCGGAACCAACCCACTTTGTATAGACCTGTAGATGCTCCGTTGGTTCTTACCGTCGGCTCGAAGTCTCTCTCTTCCGTCAAATCGATAATCCCCACAATTTCGGCCGAATCTATCGCTATCGTCTTCCTTCCGAAGGGAAGTGCGTTCAGCACAACACTTTCGCCGTCGCATTTCACGGCATTTGTGAATGGAAATATCAGGAAGATAAATATGAAGAAGACGAACAGGCCGCCCGTGATGATTAGCGAAAGAGTTTTCTGCCAGCCCTTTGTCTTGAACAGGGAGAAAACGAATATCACCGCAACGAAAACAACGATGCCAATATTCAGCATAATCGCGGATGTTGGTAATGAAAACTTGAATACAACTGTCTCCATACCTTACCTCCTCAAAGGAAATTCGATTCAATTATTACACATTCGAATTATTCTGATCTTCATATGTTGTTGAGATCATAAATTAATGGCGGTTGAATACAGAGAGTTAGTTATCTGGAGAGTTGAAAGTTTAAAGCTCTTGTTGAAGTGATAATCGATCCAAATGATAGAACATGGATTGAATTCCATGCTGCATACAAGATTAGAAGCTGGTTCGCACCGCTATTCAATCAAGATTATGTGAGACTGGATGTCATAGAATGAATTTGAGATTCTCCACAGCGAGTGTCTTCTTTCTTATCTGAAGCTGCTCCTGGAGATTGTTGGTACGCAATTTTTTTGGAGGAGTGTCCATGAAGAAGTGGTACCTGGTGCCTGTAGCTGTGATTCTAATATTCTTGATTGGCGGATGTTTTTCATTTGGCGACATGCTAGATGGGATTTGGGAAGGAGTCATTACTGATGCCTATGGTAACTATGATACGGTTCTAGTGATTAACTCAAACAACACCGGATCTATATCGTTCGACAATGACTCTTACAGTGTGAACATAGTAAATAGAAGAGCCAACCGAAGCTTTGTCGGGGAGTACGGCTGGTATGACTCTTCCTGGCATGAGAGGATCATCGAGGCTGAATTGCAGAATTACGGTGCACTGCGAATAGAGATTTACAACAATTACGGCAGTCTCATCACTACTGGATTCCTCTACAAATAGCCTTCGAGATTCTTGAAATAGGATTGTTCGGTACATCAAGAAAGCGATATACTTTTGAGTTGGGATTTTGAGACTTCTTTCCTGGATTAGCTGACGTTCCGGCAGATCCTGAACCCACAAATGCTGGTTGTACTATTTGGTGAGTTGTAGCTGCGGCTTGTTACTCTGACGATGCCGTCCCACCATGCCTTTCCACGGATCGATTTGTTGCCCAGTGCCTGATGGTACGGATCTTTTCCCGGGCTTCTTCTACAGAAGAAGTCGTCATATGCGTCGGAACACCATTCCGATACGTTTCCGCTCATGTCGAATATTCCCAGTTCGTTTGGACTCTTCTGTCAGACTTCATGTGTCATGTCTCCCGAATTATCGGAATACCACGCTACAAGGTCCGGTTCATTTCCACCAGAGTAAATGTATCCCTCGCTTTTGCTTCCTCCCCTTGCAGCATATTCCCATTCCGCTTCGGTGGGCAACCTGTATCCGACTACCTTAGATGGATCGGCCATCACCTTCCCGTTTTTGTCGAGAAAGTAACCATTATCGTCGTAAGCCTTAGAAAGCTTTTCCCTCTCGCTCAACCGGTTGCAGAAAGCTATGGCGTCCATCCAAGTAATGTTGATAACCGGTCTCTTATCCCTTCCCCAGCTTTCATCTCCGGGAAGAGTTCTCTCTGTCTCCTTACAGAAGAGATCATACTGGGCAAAGGTAATCTCATATTTCCCCATTTCGAAATCATAGGAGATCGTGACTTCATGAGCAGGTTTCTCGTCATCCTTTCCATTTCCCCATGTGTCACCCATAGTGAAGGAACCGTTTTCCACGAGAACCATATCCACGATGCTTTCGGCCGGAGGGGACTCCTTTGCCGGTTTCAGTGCAAGCACTAGAACAGTGACGAAGATGGCTATAGATACTATCGAGATTAGGATTTACGTTACCTTCTTCATAAGATCGCCTCCACACTTTCAAGGAGCATTCTGTTTGAGGATTAGGGTAAGTTGGTTTGCGTGGCGCCTTGTAATAATATATCACCGGCTCTCTTCAGGACAAGCGAATTCGATTTGTATGAATCAAACGAATTTATCACTTCGTCTTTCCATTGCTGTTCTGCAAAATCTAAATATCAAAATATGTTAATTTCCCAGGAGTTTCTCATAAGTGAATTATTGTATGTCTCAAAGCTGGCCAGGAGTAATTATTAGGAAAGACTTGCTGTTCGATCGTTCATGATTTGAACAGTGAGAGTTTCATTGCGGAAATATCTGGTGTTTGCTCTGATTATGAAGACCTTTGTGATAGTATCTTGAAGGTATTTATTTCGTGACTCTGTGAACTATCCTTGCTTGTTTTCTTTTTCTGCCGATGAGGCTATGCGAGAGCGATCTCGGAATGCTGCTTTCCAGTTTTGTTGGATAGTTTCTAGCTTCCAGAACAGATTCTTGAAAGTGAATCCAAGAGGAGATGGTTGTATGGAAATTCAAAGTTCCAGGCTACTCAGAAGAGTGCTTATCGGAGCCACCGGAAGCGCTCTCGCTTTCACATCAGCGCTTGCTGCCAACTATGAAGACACTATGGCGCTCGAAACGGTGAAACCGGCCCCGAATCTGGAGGAGGTAATACTCATGCCGAGCAGAGAGAAGAGGCCATGGCGAAGTTGGCCGAGTTTGAGAGCAGAACGGGCAGGCGGCCGAATATTCTTGTGTATCTAATGGATGATGTCGGTTGGGGAGACCTTGGGGTTTACGGTGGAGGTGTCGCTGTAGGAGCACCGACTCCAAACATGGATGCTCTTGCAAGAGACGGACTCATGCTGACTTCCGCCTATTCTCAACCGTCTTCTTCGCCGACTAGAGCAACTCTTCTGACCGGGCAACTTCCCGTAAGACACGGAATACTCAGACCGACTTTATACAACGAAGCGGGAGGTTTGACAGACGCGATTACACTTGCCCAGTTGTTGAGCGATGCTGGTTATGTCACCCAGGCGGTAGGCAAGTGGCACATGGGAGAAAATCCCGGTTCGCAGCCTCAGAATGTCGGGTTTGACGACTTTTCGGGTTTTCTCAGCGTATCGGATCTCTACACGGAGTGGAGAGATCCTTACTTCTACCCCGAAATCGTTTACAGCGAAGAGAGAACTGAAATGATGCGCGAGTTTGCTTTCGAGAAGTATTGGGTTCACGCTGAAAAGGGCGGCACCATAGAACAGATAAAAGAGATAGATATCGAAGTATCATCTCATCTCGACGAGTATTGGAAGGACTACTCGATTGAGTTCATAGAGAAGATGGCCGATAGTGACCAACCCTTCTTCCTTTACCACTGCACGAGAGGCGCCCACTTCGACAACTATCCCAGAGACGAGTACAAGGGGTTATCTCCGGCAAAGCAGGCCTACAAAGACACGATCGTCGAGCTTGATGACATACTTGGTGAGCTGGTCGAAGCGCTCGAGAGAACGGGACAACTTGAGAACACGCTGATTTTCATCGCTTCCGACAACGGTCCCGAAATGGAATCCTGGCCTGACAGCGCCTACTCGCCGTTCAGAGGTGCAAAAGGTTCGACCTGGGAAGGCGGAGTCAGAGTTCCGGCGATCTTCTACTGGAAGGGCATGGTAGAACCCGGGCGCGTCTCGGACGGATTATTCGATATCTCCGATATCTTCAATACATGCCTTACACTCGCAGGAGCAGCCGATTCTATCCCCACCGACAGGTATATCGACGGCGTAGACCAGACTTCATTCCTCCTAGCTGAGGAAGGACTCTCAAACAGGAAGTATATCTACTACTGGCTAATGAGCTACTTCTCCGCTGTAAGGTTGGCCGAGTACAAGTATGTGCAGTTTGCTGAATCGGATTCGGGCGAGGGAATCGTGAATCCTGGAGGTTTCACCGGTTATATAATGGCCTTCCCGTATTATCACCTGTACAATCTTTATCTGGATCCGAAGGAAGAACACAACGTCTCGATAAGAAAACTCGTTTTCACGGATCTATTCATAGAAGCGATGCAGAAGCACATAGCTACATTCCGTGAATACCCACCGGGAGTCAACATAATTACGGGTCACTAGAACGAACCAGAAATAGTTCGCAGAGAGGGAGAGTAGTAAATGGCAGAGGGCGCAGTCGATTGGAAAACAAGGCAAAGGATCAATGCGTTTCACGTTATGGTCAAACCCACGGGAGCACTATGCAATCTCGACTGTGCCTACTGCTTCTATCTGCATAAACAGGAGCTAATAAGCAGTAGAAATATTGTGAGCGATGAGGTTCTAGAGAGGTTCATCTATGAGTACATCAACTGACAAACAGTTCCAGAGATAGTCTTCACCTGGCAAGGAGGGGAACCTACTCTTCTCGGTGTAGATTTCTTCAGGAAGATTGTCGAATACGAGAGGCTGTATTGCCCTCCAGGCAAGAAAGTTGCCAACGACCTTCAGACAAACGGAACATTGCTCGATGAAAAGTGGTGCGAGTTTCTCAAAGAACACAGCTTTCTCGTAGGAATAAGCATCGATGGGCCAGAGAGACTGCATAACGTTTACAGAAAGACAAGGAGCGGCGACCCGACCTTCCAGAAGGTCTTCAATGCCATAAAGCTTTTGCACAAGTACGAGATTCCCTTCAACACCCTGACCGTGGTCAACAGAATAAACGCGAAGTATCCTAGAGAAGTGTATCGCTTTTTGAGGGATACAGCCGGTTCAACCAGAATGCAGTTTATTCCTATCGCAGAACCGAAGGTATTTAGAAGCTCGCCCACTACGTTCATTTCTGAAGAAAGTATGCCGACTACAGGATCTCCCGAAGCCCTGCCAGGTAAGCATGGTTCGCTCGTTGCCGATTGGTCGGTCGTTCCTGAAGACTACGGGAGTTTTCTCAACGGTGTTTTCGATATCTGGTACAGGGAAGATATTGGCAAAGTCTTTGTCTTTCTCTTTGAGTGTGCTCTTGCCCAGTGGCTCGGTATGGAGGCATCGTTGTGTATCTTCTCCGAGACTTGTGGAAGGGCACTTGCACTGGAGGCCGATGGAAGCCTGTACTCCTGCGATCACTTTGTCTATCCCGAGCACAGGCTTGGGAACATTAAGGACCATAGGTTGCTCCAAATGGTAACTTCCACATCACAGACTGTCTTTGGAGTTTCGAAGGCTGCCGCGCTTCCAGAATACTGCAACAGGTGCGAATATCTCTTTGCCTGTCATGGAGAGTGTCCAAAGAACCGATTCGTCAAAACGCCAGACGGAGAACCGGGATTGAACTATCTCTGTGCCGGACTGAAAAAGTACTTTCATCACATATACCCATATATGAAGGAACTCGCGGAAATCCTCAGGGCAACGAAACAGAAGAAAATCTAACTTTCCTTACCGAAAGAATTCAGCGTTTCAAGAAGTTTGCCGAGGATCTCGTTTGCGACTTCTCTTTCTTTTCCCGTAATGGAATTTGCCACAGGTCCGTAAATCCCTGCAAGCACTGCCGTGGACTCTTGAAACAGCTCTTTTCCCTTCGCGGTTATCGAGACAAAGTTGGCCCGCTTGTCCTCAAAGGACTGCTTTCTCGTTATCGGCTTCCTCTTTTCCAGTCCGATACATATCACCATGGTGTTTGTTGTGTCAGTTTCGAGATGTGAGGAGAGCTGCTTTTGGGTTATCTCCCCGAGGTTCGAAAGAACGAGCAATGAGCCGAACTGCGGGTAGGTAATACCTAGAGGTTCCAGAGCAATCCGTGCATGTCTGCTTAGATTTATGTGCAGAGAAGCTATTTTCTCGAATAGGCTTCCAATCTTGTCATCGAAGATCATTGGATAACCTCAGAAACCTCTTCAGCAGCCTTTTGGTTGCGATAATAAGACCGAGTGTGGCAAATGCAATCCCTGTAAGGATAATGGAGCTATACGGTGCAAAAGAACAGACAGAATAGTGCCGAGGCAATTGGGCTTCGAAGCTTCCCAGGGGAAAAGTGTGGCGACAGCTGGTACGAGCGGGGAAAGCGCTACAACCAACAGGATACGGTTGATCAGTTTTTTCATTACTTCCGATTCCTCCTTCTCTTCCTTTCACAGGCCGGAAGCGATCCGAGTCTCTCGTGCTTGCTCCGGCATTTATCCCATACGCCGTGGAACTCGAACTTCGTTTTTCTGCAGGGGCAGTCTCTCAATGTTCTTCACCTTCTTGAATAAGCATTGGTAATTATCGTAATTAGTATTACCAAGAAGATAACAACTGTTTATTGGAAGGATAACATTCGTGAGACAAAGCGACCTTGCAGCAATTTCAGGAAGAGATGGACCAATCCAAGAATTCCAGACACGAGATTTACTGTTGAATGATTACCCAAAATCTACTATAATTTAATTAAGCAAGCACTTAATTGGATTGGAGGAAACTTCTCATTGACTCTTGAAATAGATGTTTTGAAGGCTATTGCGGATAGCACAAGGTTCGAGATAATCAAGCTGCTTCTTCAAAGAGACTTCTGTGTGAAAGCTCTTGCAAAGAGAATGGGAGTGTCTGAATCAGCCATATCACAACATCTGAAAGTGCTACGTGGCGTTGGCCTTGTAAGTACAGAGAAGCGGGGTTACTTCACCCATTACTCAATGAATAGAGAGCCCTTGAATAGACTGGCAAGCCAGCTTACCAAGCTTAGCGAGGCGACTTCCGATTCGGATCTAGTTGCCGAATGGTCTGCCGAATGAGAGAGGATACAAGGTGGAATCTTCTTCCTTTCAGCAGGCACGCCTTTCTAATCCGAATTTCACTGAATATGTTTTATATATAAGCGATTTATACGGGAGGAACAAGAGTGAATATCATCGAAGTTTCAGGTCTCTCAAAAGACTACGACGGATTCAAAGCGGTCAACGGAATCGACTTTTCGGTCTTGAAAGGAGAGGTGTTCGGTTTCCTCGGTCCCAACGGTGCCGGAAAGACTACAACGATAAACATGCTTACAGGTCTTGCAAGACCGACATCGGGAAGTATAAGTATTGCGGGCGAAGACGGCATCAGGGAGATCAAGAGAGTGCAGCGGATAATAGGAATTGTGCCCGATGAAAGCAACCTGTACGATGATCTGAGCGGCTATGAGAATCTGGTCTTCTGTTCGGCTCTTTACGGAGTAAGAAAGGCGGCGAGGAAAGGAAGGGCCAGAGAGTTGCTTGAGCTGTTTGGGCTCGCAGATACAGGCAAGAGACCTTTCAAAGCCTTTTCCAAGGGTATGAAGAGAAAACTAACCATAGCTGCAGGCATAATTCATGATCCGGAGATTCTCTTCCTGGATGAACCCACAACTGGTATAGATGTAGAGAGTGCGAGGCAAATAAGAAGACTGGTAAGGGAATTGAATGACAGGGGAACGACCATATTCCTTACTACCCATTACATTGAAGAAGCGGAGAGGTTGTGCGACAGGATAGGGTTCATAGTCGGAGGCAAGGTTGTAAAGATTGGAACCGTCAGCGAATTGATGAAAGATGCTCAGAAAGAGAGCATAGTCGAGCTGACTCTCGGGAAGGATCCTTCGGAGTTCAAAACTGAAGTGTCAGAAGAGTTCAGCGATGTGTCCATAAGCATGCGTTCCGACAATACCATTAGAATAGCTTCTCGGGAACCAATAAAGCTGATGCCGTTTATGAGTTTCTTCAGTTCCAGAGGTATCGATGTCTACGAGGCTAAGATTATTCAGCCTTCTCTTGAAGAAGTCTTTGTTGAAGTGACCGGAATAGAAGTCGATAGAATGAAGAAGGAGAAGGAGGGAAAGAAGAGATGAGCAGCGCACTCGCTTACTGGACGATACTGATGAAGGATATGAAGAACTACTATTTGAAACCGCCCAACATAAGCTGGGGCATTATCTTCCCAATTTCCTGGACGCTGATGTTCTTTGTTCGATCGGAAGGTCCTGTGGACATAAGGGGTATTTTGCCTGGTGTGATGTCGCTTTCCGTTCTCTTCGGAACTACTTCGATGCTTGCGGTAACGATAACGTTTGAAAGGAAGAGCCGGTCATTCGAGCGGTTGCTGCTTGCTCCCATCAGCTTGAAGCTGCTCATGCTTGCAAAGACGACTGGGGCGATACTTTTCGGGATTATCAATGCTTTCATTCCCGTTCTCTTTGCCCTCTTGATTGTCGACTTATCTGGGATAAACTGGTTCCTGGTTTCAGTTAGCGTTCTGTTGATTGCCGTGACCTCGACCTTTCTTGGTCTTTTCATTGCCGTTTCGGTCAACGAAGTATTCGAGGCGCAGACGTTTTCTAACTTCTTCCGTTTCCCTATGATGTTTCTCTGCGGCCTTTTCATTCCTATAGAGAATCTGCCGGCCTTTCTTAGACCTTTTTCCTTCATCCTTCCTCTGACATATGGTGCCGATTCTCTTAAACATGCGATAAACGGAAATGGAATTATAAACCCTCTGGTGAGCGTTTTTATACTATTGGGCTTTGCCGTGTTTCTCTTTCTGATAAGTACGCGGAATATTGAGAGGAGATGGATTTACTAGCCTCCGGGGTTACATGAGTCCGCTTTTCCGGAAACTCTATGAGACCGAACGTTCTGTTTTCCTTTCGGTTGAGGCTGCACCGATCTTCTGATCAAATATCTCCTTGAGATTCGACTCTGTTCTTGCCTTTGTCTTTTGCTTCATACAGTAGGCGGTCGGTTTTCTGAATGAACTGAGTTGCGTCTTCACCTGACCAGCTGCACACACCGGCGCTCATCGTTATTGGAGGGTCTGTGGTTTCGGCCAGCTTCTCCCGGAGACGATCTGCGGTTGATCTTGCCATCTGCAAATCACTCGAGGGTAGAAGAACAAGAAATTCCTCCCCGCCGTACCTGAAGACAAAGTCAACCTCTCTAAGAGAAGACCTGATCATGCCCGCCACATTCTTGAGTGACATATCTCCCTTAAGGTGGCCGTAAGTATCATTTATGTTCTTGAAGTTGTCAAGATCTATCATGATCATGGATAGTGGAGTTCCGTGTCGCGAGGCTCTCTTTATCTCTCTTTTAATTATGGGATACATCTTTTTCTGGTTTAGGAGGCCCGTCAATGGGTCTATCTCGGCCTGTTTCTCGAGCAACTCATTTGCATTCTTCAGTTTGCGGTCGATTTTTAGAAGTTCTCTGTATTGACTTTCGATCGTTGCCTTTGCCTCCTGAAGCTCAAGGTTCTGATTGCTCAGTAGCTGTATTTCGTGCATCTTTTGTTGAAATCTGAATGAAGCCCCCAATTCAGCAGCCTTGGCGCTGCTGGATTCTTTGTAGAGCTTCTGGGATAAGAGGTCAAGTTCCTTGTAAAGCTCAAGAGCCAATCTCCCTTCTCCTAGCTCTTCAAGAATAGTGATCTTCTTTCTTATGGCTTTCGGTATCTTAGACATAAATCCCGATTTCTTCTGATAGTCTATGTAAGCGTCCAGTTTGACAAGAGCTTTTTCATAACACTTGGTCCCGATGTAATAATCGATTTTCAGAAGATTGAATTCCGCAGTCTTGGCCGGATCATCGATTTCTTCTACAAGGGGTTCGGCCAACTTCAATACACCTGGAGCCTCTTCATATCTTCCTGAGACTATAAGCGTGTCGGATAGATTGAAATAGCTATTGCATAGATCCGCAGTCTGTTCCAGAGCAAGCTTTATCTCTATAGATTTGCTAAGGCAGTTTATGGCTTCGTCAAATCTTTCCAGATTCTTTAGAGCTATTGCCTTGTTGTTCAGAAAGTATGCTATCGCGAGATCATCGCCCTTCATTCGAGCGTATTCAAGAGCCTTGTCGGTGTATTCGAGGGCTTCTTGAAACCGCTCCATGTAGACATAGACACCGCCAATGTTTCCGATCACATCGTTAACGTCATCGGGTGTCCCAAAGTCTCTGAAAAGAGCCATTGCTTTCAAGGCATACTCGATCGATGCATCGTAATTGCCCACAACGCATGAGAACTTAATCATGTTATGCGCAACGTTAGCCAGCTCAATACATTCAGGGGGTTCAATTCTAGAAAGCTCCACTTTAACAGTTTCCGAGGCGAGAAGAGGTTTGCCCTCTTTGAACATTATCTTCGAAAGCTCATTCAAGATTGCAAGCTTTTTCCTGAAATCCTCATAGGGGACTTCTGAATAGGCTTTCATAATCTCTTCGATCGACCTCTTCTCGTTCATCATGGCCTCCCGCGCATCTGTCGTGCAACATTCTTTGCTCATCTTCAACAATACAGAAATTGTAGGCGCTTGCAAGCAAACAGAGAATGACCTGCAAATCCTTCGACTGCCAAGTTGATAATATGATGACAGAAGGTCAGTTCAAATGATTGAAATTTATGCCATGTTTGAATGCAAATTCATGCCATCAAGAAAGAACGGGCGTTCGGAGTGGGCAGGAGGCTTTTTGAAAGCCAGTCACGATACGCGTCCCAGTCTCGCCTTCGCAAAAGCCAGTCGTATCACTTCGCGGGTATGAGGCGCAGGGAAGAACCGGGTCTGGGGTCAAGGGTCTGGTAAGATCGCTAGAAGCCGTTCTTGGGAGAGCAGCTGTTTGTTCGAAAGAGCCGCTGACCGTCAGAAGTTCCGCTGAACGGTTAAGACCGAGGACCCACTGGCCGCTGACAAAGACAACGTTGTCCGTCAACGGTCCGCCGTCCACCGAGAAGAGCGGACCTTCGACAAGATCAAAACCGAGATCCCGAAACAAGTTCGGGATGAAAGCGAATGATTATTCCGAAAAGGAAAGATTCCGTCATTCCGACAAAGCTCCTGGTCGAAATCTTGATGCTCTTGCTTCAATGGCCCTAACCAAGAACGAAGAACAGATCCTCGCTCTGGAACGAATAAAGGGTTCTCTACAGCAAACCAATTCCTTTGCTCTTTCCAACCCCCTACCTGGTAACACCGACCCCGGTTCCTCCAAAGCCCAGATCCTGAACAGGAG